>DAOUGD010000347.1:0-5116 GCA_034429475.1 Anaerolineae bacterium | reverse complement strand
CAGATTAAAGAGGCGTGTACCGCCCGCGCAAACACCTTTTTAATTCCTTTACCGGACCACTTTGAAGGTAAATTCCACGTCGGCAAAGCGTACAATGTCGCCGTCGCGCAAGGGCGTCAGACCGTAGATGCGCACGTTGTTGACGAAGGTGCCGTTGCCGCTGTTGTCGTCCTGGACGTAGAACGTTTCGTCGCGCAGCTCGATGTGGGCGTGCTTGCGGGACAGGCGCTCGCTGTCCAGCTTGACCTCGTTGCCCTCAGCCCGCCCAATGGCGACGGTGGGGCGGTTGATGGGGTAGGGCGTGTCGGTGCGGCGCTCGATGAGGACGGCTTCGTGCGTCATTTGCGGCGCGCGGTAGAGAATCTCCGTTTTGCTGCCGCCGGCGGCGGGCGCGGCGGATGGCCCCGGAACCAGCGTGGGCGGCGGCCCCCAGGGGCTATCCGCTGCCGCCGTCGGTTCGGCCCATCCCGGCCCTACCTGCGTTCCGCCCGCAGCGCCCGGCACAACGCCGCCGCTGCTGTCGGGCGTCGTCTGGAACGGTTCGCCAAACGGTGTGTAGACCGGCGTTCCCTGGGCAGGGGTCAGGGGCGGCGGCGTGTATTCCGCCACGCCGGGCTTCCGGGATGGTTTTTTCCGCCGCTGGAAAAGGAGCGCCAGCAGGATGAGCAACAACAACACTCCGCCGCCGATCAGCCCGAAGAGCGCCGGATTGTCTTTTACCTGACTGATGAAATCTTGTTTCGCCTCCGTTGTTGCCGTCGGTTCGGGGGTGTTGGCGGTGGGCGTGTCGGCGACGCCCGGCGTGGCGTCGGGCGCGGCGGTGGACTGTGGCGCCGCGCCTGGTTCGGCGGCGGCCGTGGTCGGCGCGGGCGCCGCTGCACCGTCCACCGGCGCGTCGAAGTTGAGGCTGTCCTCGCCGGTTAGCCCCGATTTGTCCACGCGCACCTGCAAGACCTGGCGGCTGCTGGTGAACGGGCCGGCCTTGAAGGTGATGCGGTAGCGCTGGCTGAGATCGCTGCGCACGTCGCTTAAGAATTGCTCAAACGCGGCGGAGTCCGGCGTGTTGCGGTAGTCGCCGCCGGTGCGATTGGCGAGTTCGTTCAAGAATTGGTCGTAGGTGCGGTTTTTGCCGGTGTAGCCGATGGTGTACACGGGGATGCGCAACTGGCGCGCGGCGTCAATGACGACGTCGGGCGTGTTGTGGCTGCCCACGTCGCCGCCGTCGGTGATGACGACGACGCCGCGCCGTCCCACCGGCTCGCCCTCGCCTTCGCGGCTCACCTTCACGGTGTAGCGGATGGCTTTCATGATGACGTCGTAGAGCGGGGTGCCGCCGCCGGTGGTTGTGATCGTCAGCGGGCCGGTGACGAAATTGTGACAGCGCCCGCCATCTTCCGTGAAGTCCAGTTCGTAGCCCGGATCGAGCGTTTCCGCGTCGGGGTCAACGTCGCGGCGCACGCCAAAGATGGCCTGGCGGTCTTCGGGCGGCGTCTCCGGGTCCAGGCACAGTGTGCTGATGGCGCTCTTGGCGTTTTCCAACGGTTGCCCCTTTATCGAGGTGTACAGTTCCAGGACAATCGCCATCGAGACGCGCGCCGACTCTATCTCCACCGTGTCCGGCGTGAAGAACGCGCCGTCTGAGACTTGCAAGGTGAAATCGGCCGCCTTCAACCCTTCCACGCCGCCCTCCTGGGGATGCCGCACGGTGACGTAAGCTTCCACGATCCCCTCGTCGGCGTAGCGCTGCGTGCTGATCTCGTCCAGCGTCACGTCCAGTTGATCCGCCTGGGTCAGACTGATCTGCACGTTGGTTCCGACGATCAGCAAAAGCAACAGGCACAATCCTCTGATTTTTTTCATAGATGCCCTCCTCCGCAAATAACAGGATTTACGGAATGATACGATCAGAAATCTGCTTAATTCGTTGAATCCGTTGACAAAGATTTTCGCTGTTTGTGGGTGTGGCATCTCCCTATGACATGTCCACTTGCTTGAAGACCAGGATGGTTTGCCCGACCAGCAGGAAGTCACCATCTTTGAGGATGTGGCGGTAGACCCTGGCTTTGGGATCGCCGGTCGTTTTGGCGTCCTGACAGGCGGCGAAAGACCCGGCGTAGGTGCCGTTGGTGCTGCCCTGGTCGTAGACGACAAAAACTTGGCGTTGCGGGTCCTGTTCGCTGGTTTCCAGGCGGATGCGCAGATGCCGCCCGGAGGCGGCGCGGTCGGTCAGCATGATGTCGCCGGGGTCGCGGCCCAACACCGCGTCGCGTCCCAGGAGAAACGTTTGCCCGCGTTTGCCCCCCGGCCCATCCACCACGCCCAGCCACGCCAGGGGGATGTCCGCCGGCTGTGCCTGTGAGTCCATAATGACCGTCTTAGAGCCGCCGGGGGCGATGGAGACGCCTTGCGCCGGGGTGAGCGGCGGCGGGGGTGGGGGCGGGGGATACCCGTAATTGGGCAGGGGCGTGCCGGCAGTCTGCTGCGGCGGCGGGTATGTGGGTTGGAATGGGTTGGGCGGCGCCCAGGGCGCGTCGCCTACCAGGGTCTTGCCTTCGCTGCCACCATAAACCGGGCCGACGGCGGGCGTATTCCGGTCGCCGTCAGGCACCGTCTTCTTATTGTCATAGTCGGCCCAGGGATTTTGTCCATCAACGAGTGTGCGCTTATCCTCTTTCATAGGAATATCCTCCTAAAAATGCAAAATCTCGAAATCTGCAAATCCTTGATACTGTTCAGGCTCGGACTCTGTCAGCTTGGTCTTTGACGCGCAGTTACAAACCCGCTCGATTTACCATATTTAGCCATTCGGGCTTTCCCGTTTGAAAATGTAATAGCTATCGGGACGCCGAGAGTCGCGCGCCTTCATCTCACGAGATTGTACTCCGCCTAACTCCCACCCTTGTTGCCCCAACAGCGCCAAACCCTCGGCCAGTGGGTACTCTTGCTGATCAATAGACAACAGCCACTTGCCTTTCGGCTTCTCAAAAAATCCACTGGTGTTTCTACGATAAGTACATGAAATCACCCGATACTCCCAAACAACCATGACTTTTCTCCCACCCTCCAATAACTTATATGATCACCCCTGTATATGAAAGAGGTACAACCAGGGGTTTATCACCTCTCGTTCGGTGCTTGAATAAAACTCGAACCGCAACTTCCGAGACAAATTGCTTGCCGTTAACTAGCGGGCAGCGACAATTAAAACGCATTTACGTCGGGCGCATGGAGGGTGGCGTGGGCGCGGCGCTTTCAAAGCGCAGGCTTTGCGAGCCGACCCGGATCACATCCCCCGGATTGAGCGGCGCTTCACCGAGAACGCGCTCGCCGTTGATCCATGTGCCATTCCGTGAGGTGTCCATCAGCCACAATTGCCCGCCTCTGATCGCAATCGTCAGGTGTTTGGTGGAGATGTAGCCATCATCCGGCGCGATCTCGGCGCGTCCCAACACCGCGCCTTCTTCGTTTAAGGGGATGGTCTTGCCGGCCTGATTCCCCTGGATGACCACCAACTGCGCCATGATGCGCTGCTGCACCTGCGCCGGGACGCTCTCCCGCCGGTAGCCCAGGGCGCACGCCATCTCCCACGCCGAGGCGAAGCGTTGGCCTGGGGCTTTGCGCAGGGCTGTGAGCGTGGCCTGTTCCAAATAGGGCGGTATCCCTGGCGCGATTTGGGTAGGGGGAATCGGGTCGGTGCGGATGTGCTGGATCAACACGGACATCGTCGCGGCGCGCGGCTCTACATTGGCGCCTTGCGGCAGCGGGAAGGGCGGCCGGCCGGTCAGCAGTTCGTACAGCACCACTCCCACCGTATAGATGTCGCTGGCCGCCAGCACCCGCTGCCCCTGCGCCTGTTCGGGGGAGACGTACTCCGGTGTCCCCACGGTGCGGTCGGTCGTCACCGTGACCGACGAAGTCAGCTTGGCGATCCCGAAATCGGTCACTTTGACGCGGCCCTGGGTATCCACCATAATGTTTTCGGGCTTGATGTCCCGGTGGACGATGTGGCACAGGTGGGCGTAGTGCAGGGCGTCGCAGACTTGCCCGATGATGGCGACGATCTGCGCCTCGGTGAGCCGCTGTCCGGCCAACCGGCGCAGCGAGGCGCCCTCGATGAACTCCATCACCAGGTAGAAGCGGTTGTCCGCCCCGCGCCCGGAACCGAAGACCCGGCAGATGTTGGGATGATCGCGCAGCGCCGCGCCGATCTCGCCTTCCTGGATGAATTTGCGCACCACGTAATCGTCGTCCACGTCCAGCACTTTGATGGCGACTACACGCTGCTGGGCGTCGTGCGCTTTGTAGACTACCGACATTCCGCCTCGGCCTACTTCGCCATCCAGCACGTAGTTCCCAAATTTCGCGTTGGCCGATAGCTGCATACTGTTGGAGCGCGGGCGCGTCGTGGGGGAAGGGAGCGGGGCGGAGACGCCGGCCTGGCTGCCGGCGTCGTAGCGGCAACGGGTGTTGCCCATCTGGATGATGTCCCCGTGCCGCAGTACGTGACGCATTACCCGCCGGTTGTTGATGAACACGCCGTTGACACTGTCGCGATCGTACAGCACCCAACCCTCGGACTCGCAGAGGATTTGGGCGTGCTGCCGCGATACCAGGGTGTCTTCCGTCAGTCTGACGTCGTTGCCGGTGTCGCGTCCCAGCGTCAGCCCTTCGGACGTGGGGGGGATGCCGAATTCTTGCCCGGCGAGCGCGCCTTCGACCAGCACCAGCTTGGGGTGTGGGGTCGGTGTGTTGGATGTGGGGGGAATCATTGTCTCGTCCGGCCCGTGGGATTTGCGTCGGCGCAGGTACAGTACCCATCCCACGACGATCAGCCCTACGATGACCCCTAGAACTACGATACCCATCTTGTCTGGCATACTTCTCCTGCACTGAGTTACCCAGGGCCTTATCATTCTCGGCCAAGTTGGAGAGTCTATAATAAATTATACCGAGTTTTGCGATCCATGCTATCTTTTTTCAGCCTATGGATTTGCCCCAATCCTTAAGAAAGAGTACAATCTCAATAAGAACCTATCCGAAAATTATAGCGGCGTTGCGCCGCTGCGCCGGGTCTTGCGGCTAAAGCCGCTTTCAGGAAAGTATTTTTTCGTGGGCG
>DAOUGD010000346.1:0-25986 GCA_034429475.1 Anaerolineae bacterium | reverse complement strand
GGCTACGCCCGCCCACGAAAAAATACCTTCCTGAAAGCGGCTTTAGCCGCAAGACCCGGCGCAGCGGCGCAACGCCGCTATAATTTTCGGATAGATTCTTATCAGAAAAGATGAGACTACGTTGCATTTGTCGCGCATTTTGCACGTACCTGGACGCGCTATCCAGGCGATATATAATATGAGGGTGGATAAAACAGGCGGCGGCCCATCGTTAACTTTTTGGATACACACCATAGGGATAGGGAGATGAATGCATCCGCAGCCCGATGAACCAGCCCTCATTGTTCAGGCCCAGCATGGCGATACAACGGCCCTCAGCGCGCTGTACGAGCGTCATGTGGGCGCTATTTACAAGTTTATGTTCTATCGCACCGGCGACGTGATGGCGGCGGAAGATTTGACCGCCGAGGTTTTTGCGGCCATGCTCACCGCGATTGCTCGCTACCGGGAACGCGGCGTCCCGTTCCAGGCGTGGCTGTTTCGCATCGCCCGCGCGCGGCTGGCCGATTACTGGCGCAAAGTCCAGCGCCGGGAAAAGTACCAGCACGAACTGGCCACGCCGGAGGAGCATTCCGACGCGCCCGATGCCTTTAACATGGAAGAACGCTTTGACTATGAACCGCTCAGGCAGGCGTTCCAATACCTGACCCCGGCTGAAGCGGAAGTCATCACCTTGCGCTTTGCCGGCGACCTGGACAATCAGGAGATCGCGCTCGTCATCCACAGCAACGCCAACGCCGTCAAGAGTAAATTGCGCCGCGCCCTGCAAAAACTACAGGAGATTATGGAACGCCAGGAAGCCTTTCACACCCAGCGAGGGGAGAAATGAAACTCTTACACAGAACATCCCAAGAACCTACCGGCCAGATTGAGCCAACTCTGGCCGAGATGATCGGGAAGGGGCCGACGCTCTCGGCCCAGGCGCGCCAGCGCATCTGGCGTCACGCGCAACGTCTGGCGCATACGCCGGTAGCGCCCCAACGCCAGCCGGCCCGGCTCGTTTTCTATCCCGCCTTCGTGCTCCTGTTGGTCCTTGGCATGGTGAGCGGCTACACGGGCGTGGTTTTCGCCTCCGGCGCCAGCGTGCCGGGTGAACCGCTCTATCCCCTTCTCCGTCAGGGTGAAACCGTCTGGCTCACGCTCACCCCGGAATCGCGCCGCTGTCAGGTGCAACTGGTGTTGTTGGAGCGGCGTGTCTACGAAGCCAAAGCGCTCCTCGACGCCGGCAAAACCGTTCCTGACGACATCCTCCAGGAAACTGAACTGCTCTTCCTCGCCGTCGCCGACGATACCACCTGCCAACCCATGCAGACGGGCGTCGCGCTGCCCTATCTGATCAGCTACCGCGCCAAGCTGGCGCTCCTGACCGACCGGCATCCCGGCATCGGGCAACTCGACGCCATCCTGGAAGCCGCCAACACCGCCGTCATCAGACTCGGCGGCGCTCCCCTCGACCTGGCCCCACCAGACGCGATGTATCTGTACCAACGCAGCTAACACAGAGAAACCGGGGTTTTTGACAAAACCCCGGTTTCTCTTTTCAACGACTCTTTCCGTTGAATTCGTTCAATCCGTTGAACCACCCTCGGCTCATGCCACGACCTTAGCCTCCCCCACCACAGTGAAACTGCCGCTGATCCCTGCCGCGCCGGTTCCCGGCTGCCCGCCGCCAACCCACACCTCAAAGCGGCCCGGCTCGACCACATACCGCCCGGCGTCATCCACAATGGACATCTGCCGGGGCTTCAGCGTGAACGTCACCGTCTGCGCCCCCCCCGGTTCCAGGTGGACGCGCGCGAAGCCCTCCAGATGGCGAATGGGCGTGGGCACGGAGGCGCGCACGTCCCGCACGTAGAGCTGCACCACCTCGTCGCCGGCGACCGCGCCGGTGTTCTGCACCGTCACGCGCACCGTCAGGCTCTCGCCCGCCGCGATCTCGTCCGCGTTCAGGCACAGGTCGCGGTACGCGAAAGTCGTGTAGCTCAGCCCGTAGCCAAAGGGATAAAGCGGTTGCCCATCGAAGAAGCGGTAGGTGTGGCCCGCCGCCATCGCGTACTCGCGGAAGGGCGGCAGTTGTTCGATGGATTTGTAGAACGTCACCGGCAGACGCCCGCCGGGGGTGTAGTCGCCAAAGAGCGCGTCGGCGATGGCCGTCCCGCCTTCTTCGCCGGGATACCACGCCTCAAGAATAGCGGCCGCGTGCTCGGCGGCCCAGTTAACTGCCAGCGCGCTCCCGTTGAGCAGCACGACCACGATGGGTTTGCCGGTCGCGGCCAGCGTCTGCAACAGGTGATCCTGCGAACCGGGCAGGTCGAGCGAGTCCTCGCGGTCGCCGGTGCTGCGTCGCCCGTCGCGCACACCCTCCTCCTGACCCTCCTCGCCCTCGACGAGCTGCGAAATGCCCATCACGGCGATCACCACGTCGGCCTGCTTGGCCGCGGCCAACGCCTCGGCAAAACCGGCGGTGTCTACGTCGCGCACGTCGCAGCCGCGCGCATACAACACCTCCACGCCGGCCCCGACCTTCTCGCGGATGCCTTGCAGCGGCGTCACCGAGCGCGACGGCCAGCCGAAGTAGTTGCCCAGCAGCACCAGATCATCGTCGGCGTTCGGGCCGATGACGGCGATAGTCTTGAGCTTGCCCTTATCGAGCGGCAGGAAACTGTCCGCGTTCTTGAGCAGCACCAACGATTCACGCGCCACCTCCAACGCGAGCGCGCGATGCGCGGCGCAGTCGTTGACGTCGGGCGGAATTTGCGCGTAGGGCACTAACGCCGGCGGATCGAACATCCCCAGGCGGAAGCGCGCCGTAAACAACCGCGTGAGTGCGAGGTCCAGCGTCGCCTCGTCAATCAACCCCTGCGCCACGGCGTCATTCAGCGCGTGATAGGTGCAGCCGCAGTTCAGATCGCAACCATGCTTGACCGCCAGCGCCGACGCGGACGCCGCGGTCGGCGTCACGCGGTGATGCATGTAGATGTCGTCAATCGCGCCGCAGTCCGAGACGATGAAACCATCAAAACCCCACTCGTCGCAGAGGATTTTTTGCAGCAGCGTCGGGCTGGCGCAGCACGGCTCGCCGTTGGTGCGATTGTACGCGCCCATGAACGAGGCCGCCTCCCCCTCGCGCACCGTCGCCTCGAAGGCCGGCAGATACGTCTCGCGCATGTCGCGCCAGGAAGCGATGGCATCGAAGTGGTGCCGCTCGCTCTCCGGGCCGCTGTGGACGGCGTAGTGCTTGGGCGTCGCCACCGTCTTGAGGTACTTGGGGTCGTCGCCTTGCAGCCCTTTGACAAACGCCACGCCCAGCCGCGCCGTAAGGTGCGGATCCTCGCCGTAAGTCTCCTGCCCGCGCCCCCAACGGGGATCGCGGAAGATGTTGATGTTCGGCGTCCAGAACGTGAGACCGTAATACTGCGCGCAGTCGCCGTTGGGTTGGAGGGAAGCGTGATGCTTGGCGCGGCCCTCGTCGGAAATGGCGACGGCGGTGCGGTAGATCAGGTCGGTGTTCCACGTCGCGCCCATGCCGATGGCCTGGGGGAACATCGTGGCGATACCCGCCCGGCCCACGCCGTGCAGACATTCATTCCACCAGTTGTAGGCCGGGACGCCCAGCCGTTCGATGGCGGGCGACTCGTGCAGCATCTGCGAAACTTTTTCGGGCAGGGTCATCCGCCCAATCAAGTCGGCCACACGAGCAGCGATCGGTTGCGTCGGATCACGGTAAAGAGGAGCTGGTTTTTCACTCATGAGTACAATCCTTTCCTTTCCTTCTATTTTGGCGAAACACAAAGATTACGCATATTGTAACCGGCTTTGAAATTATGCCAAAACAAAAGCCCCGATCCTGTGGAATCGGGGCAATGAGACGAGGCGAACGGCCGGCGGTTATTCCAACCCGGCCTCGCGCAGCGCGCCGACGAGACTCTCTTGGCTGGGCGCCAGCCCCACGAATTTCACCAAATCGCCAATGACGAGCGCCGGCGCATTGGTGATGGCGTATTCTTCCCAGGCCGGGTCGCCGGGGCCGGTGTGGAAGACGATCTCCACCTGGTCGCCGTATTCGGCCTCGACCTGCTTCAGCAGTCGTTTCACCGCGACGCCGCCGGAACACGGCGGAATCGAGACGAAGGCTTCAATCCTTATTTTAGACATAGTCCACCCTCCCGCAGCGCGTTGTTGAGCGTGGCCTCACTGGGGCACATCCCCTCGATGCGGATTGTCCCGTTCACCACCGCCGCCGGCACGCAGAAAAGCCGGTACTCCTCAAACTTCTGCATCCCCTCGGCGCCTTTGTAGATGACCAACTCCAATTCCCCAGCATACTTAGGCGCAACTTTCTGCGCCAGTTCCACCAATGCCACACAGCCGGGGCACGGTGGATCGCCACTGAACACTTCCAATTTGACCATCGTAACCTCCTTCAAAAATAACCCATATCCTATACCGTCATTCTGAGCGCTGTTTGCGAAGAATCTCTCCCTACGTCGGAGAGACCCTTCGCTCCACTGCGTTCCGCTCAGGGTGACGCCTACCTGCTAAAGTTGAAGCATTTTCACCCCAAATGCTTCTGGATAATCGGGACGAGTTGCGCCGCCGGGATGACTTTGCCGCGCCCGGCCACTTCGTCGCCGACGACAACCAGGGGGGTGGAGATGATGCCGTAGGCCTCCGCCTCCGGCCCCAGCGCGTCCAGGTGGATGACTTCCACCTGTCCTGGAAACTGCTCCGCCGCCTTGAGCGCCTGCTGCTCCGCGCGCTTGCAATTGGCGCACGGCGGCGTCGTCCCAAAAACTTTGATTTGTAACATAGCGCCTCCTTATTTTACAGCGGCCTGAATCCAGGCGAGGATCTCGCTTTTTTGCGGGATGCGGCCGGAACATTTCAAGTCTTCGTCAATAACCAACGCGGGCGTCACCGCCACCCCATAAGCGATGAAGTCATCCAATTCCTTGACTTTGGTGAACGTCGCCTCCACGCCAACCTCCTCCGCCGCCTCGCGGGCCAGTTCTTCCAATCGTTTGCACTTGGGGCAGCCTTTGCCTAGAATTTTGATTTCCATTCGTCCTCCTATGAGCCTATGCCAGCAACGCTTGCCCTTGCGCCACGACTTTGCCAATATTCTCCTCAGTTACCGGAGAACTGCCTTTCTTCAAGCCCAAATCGGTGGCGCGCAAGTGGATATACTCGGTAAACCCGGCCTGTTCCAGCGTGTGCCGCACACACTCCAACGGGCATCCATCTATCGCCAAAATCTTGCCGGCCTGCGCCGTCGTCTCCATAATGGGCTTGACGCGCCCGCCGACGCCGGCCAGACAGTACATACTGCCGACACCCGCGCGGGTCAACTGTCGCGCCGCCTGGTCCGCCAACGCCCCCACATCCGCCGCGCCCGAACACGCAAAAATCAACGTCGGCGCCGCATTGCAATCACAACCACACTTTTCTTCTGCCATCATAGGTCTCCTTTGAAAATAGCCGGATCGCCAGCATCTTGCTGGCAGGCCGTCAAAATGACGGCGCTCCAATACAAAAATTTTTCATCTACCAGGGCTTAACACAAGTCCGTCAACAGGAGCAGTTGCGATCCATCTGCCGCCTCAACCCATTGGTCCAGATCGCTGACGGTCAGTGCGCCATTCACATTGATACGATAGTCTCCCACAAAGTTTCGCTTATCTCTGGCGATCACCTCCCCGACCAACGCCGGCGCTGCCGACGCCAGGGCTGTAATCACATCCCGCCAGGTCGCGGTATCGGCAATCGTCACCCGCGCCTCGCGCTGCCGGGCCAGCACCCGCACCACGCCGCTAAATTCAAAGACCAGGGTTTTGCTCATCCCACTCCTTTCTCTGAAACCGCTACTTGACAAACGATCCGAAAATCAACCCGGCCAGGGTGCTGAACACCGCCACCAGGCTGACATACACCGCCGTCTTCTTCTTGCCAATAATTTTTTGGGTGACGAGGATGGATTGCAGGCTCAACTCCGGGTCGGCCAGCAGGTAAGCCAGCAGGGGACCGCGGTGCATCCCCAACGAGAGGAAGGTCTGCGCCACCGGCACTTCGACCAGCGTGGGGAAGTAGATAAACACGGCAAACAGGACGGGCAGCAGGTTCCCCAGGACGGTATTGCGCCCGGCAATTGCCTTGATCCAGGCCGTCGGGATGATCGCCCGTGCGATGCCGGCCAGGAAGACGCCCATGATCAACAGCGGGATAATCTGCTTCACGAAGCGCCACATCTCCCAGAGCCATTCCTGCACTTCATGCTGCTCCATCTTTTTGACCGCCATCCACCAGATGGCGCCAATCAGCAGAATTTCGGCGATCAACTTGCCGGTGACGCCCACCGAGAAGCCGTCCGCGCCGGCCGTCACCTTGAAAGCGGCCACGATCAGCGTCAGGCTGATGACCCCCAACGCCACGAAAGTCCAACGGTTGAATCCTTCATCCACTTTGTTTAATCCCCGCCAGGCCGTCGCACCGATGACAAAAAGCAGTCCAATCAGCAACACGCCCTGGACGCTCACCCCTTCGATGCCCAACGCCGGATTGGGCGGCACGACTTTGTCCAGCCACGCCTGGAACTGCCCCGCCCACGCGCCGGGAAGGTGGAAGGTGATATAGCTGTTCTTGAGCAAGCCCACCTGCAACGTCCCGGCAATCAACACCGCCACCAGCAGCACGAAGAACACCCAGATGCGGTTGGGGACTTTGGCGCCCTGCCCAAAAGCGGCCGTGCCGTTGGTGGCGGTGGCATGGGCGACGTCTTCCTCACGGAAGAGCCAGGACATAATCAGACCGATGCTCACGCCGAACAGCATACACAGGAGGATGCGCGCCAGGGCGATGTCCATCCCGATCTGCACGCCGGTGAAGAGGATCGCCAGGATGTTGCTGGCCGGGGCGAAGAACATAAAGGTCAGCGCCGGCCCCAGCCCCGCGCCTTTCTTGTAGATGCTGGAAAAGAGCGGCAGGATAGTGCAGGAGCACACGGCCAACACGAACCCCGCTACCAACGCCGCCGGATACGACACCCACTTGGACGCCTCGCGCCCCAGATAGCGGGTCACCGCCTCTTTGGGCACCAGCGCCATCAGCGCGCCGGCGATGAAAAACGCCGGCAGCAAACACAGCAAAACGTGGGCCGCCAGATACGCCGCCAGATTGCCCAGGCCGGTTTGTAAAAGCATTGCCAGATACTGTAAGACGTTCACCATTTCACCTCCATGGTATGGAAAAATCGAATATATGCAAGAAACTGCATATTTGAAGCCCCAAAATAAACCTGACCGGTTTCATAACATCCGTCAGGTTTATCCCTAACTACAACAGGTCTCCTGCTCGACGCAATGTGGGCAAGGACAGCCGGCCACGCGCCGGGCGGGCTGCGCCGGCCCCAGGGTTTGTTCCAACAGGCGCAGCACCCGCGCGTCTACAATCCGGTAGTAGACGTTGAGGCCGTCCTTTTCGTCCACGACCACGTCCGCCTCCCGCAAGACGCGCAACTGCTGCGAGATGTACGCCTGGGGCCGTTCCAGCACGGCTTGCAGGTGACACACGCACGCCGGGCCGCGCCGCAATTCGTCCAGGATGTGTAGCCGGGAAGGGTGCGCCAACAGTTGAAAAACCGCCGCCGCCTCAGTATAAGCATTTACCATTTCATTCATCATCATCCCCACACTATATGCAATTCACCGCATATAGTATACAAACAACGCCGCCATTGTCAAGCCGCATCGTCCACCCGCACCGCTACGGGTTGCGGCTGTGACGCCAGGGGAGCAACCGGGTGGGCCGCCGCGGCGTCTTGCAGCCGCGCCACCTCGCGGGAAAAGACGGCGGCGACGATGGGTTTCAAGAGGATAAACGCGGCCATCATCGTTGAGTAAAGCGGCTGCGCGATCAACCCCGCCGTAAACAGCAAGTTTTCGCTGATGATGCTGGTGCTGAACTTGGACGTTAGGCCCACGCCCAGCGACACCGACTCCCGCTTGCCGATGAGTTTGTTGAACAGGAGATAAGACACAGACACGCGCACGCCCAAAGCAATCGCCATAATCGCCAATACCAACAGCGGATAGGTCAACAGCGCGTCAAACGACATCCTCCCGCCCAGGCTGAGGAAGAAAAACGGGCCGAGAAAGATATTGCCGACAAAAAAGAGTGGCTTTTTGTACTGTTCGATGGCCCTGGCAGGCAGCAGTTGTTTCACAGCGATCCCCCCGAAAATGGCAGCCACAACGCCCATGTTCTCGAAACGTTGCGCGCCAAAGTAGATGAAAGCAAAGATCACCATGAAGATCGTGAAGGGCAGCACAAAGGAATCTTTGGGAACCTGGCTCAGAAAACGCTGCGCGGTCGGACCGACGGCGATGAGCAGGAGTGTGACCAGGATGAGTCCCGCCAACGTCAACACAATGGCGAGGGAATCCTGCCAGGCCGCCGCTGCGTTGCCGCCGGCGACCAGAGCCGGCACGGCGATGACCACCGCCAACGTCAGAATCTCAAAAATGTCGTCGAAGACCCCGATGCCCAGCGCCAGTTGGCCGAATTGGGTACGCTCCAGCCCAAACTCCTTGAGAATGGCGAGCAATACCACCTCGCCCACCGTCCCAAACGCAATCCCGGCAATCAGGGCGATGCCAAAAGAATGGCTGACAAACTGGGGAAAGCCAAAGTAGAAAAATGCCGCCAGCGCCAGGCCCTCCGTCAAGGTCAGCAGAATGTTCCCCCCGACGATATACTTTCCCAGTTGGCGAATCTGCGCCAGTTCCAACTCGATGCCGAGCGTAAACAGGAAAAAGAGCATCCCCAGCCGCGCCAGGAATTGGAAATCCCGGCCGGCCATGGTCGTCTCGAACCAGCCCAACGTCGAGAGCGTCAGGCCGAACAAAATCACCGCGAACATCCACGGCAAGCGGAGATATTTGTTCACGGCATAGCCGACCGTCACGATGACCAAACACGTCACCGCCGCCAATAAGAAAATATCCATAGTCATAGCCTTTTCATTATGGGGGATTTTTTATTTGCGGACGTGCGCCCGCAAATAAAAAACTTCTTAATCCAACGTTTCCGTCCCAATGCGCACGCCCAAGCGCGGCAGAATCACACGATGCGCGAGCAGGACCAGCAGCGCGGCGCCAAAGGCGACGCCAAAAATGATGACGGAACTCCCCAAGTCGTTCATCAACGCCGGTTTGATCAGCATCACCGCCGCCAGCGTCAACATCAACGTCCCGCCGATGAGCTTGAGGATGCGCCCGTGCTTCTCCTCCAGCTTACTGACGCGCAAGGTGATAACCGCCGCCAGGAAGATGCCGAGTTCGTCAATCTGGTAGATGACCATATACAGCAGCAACAACAGCGCAAACGTCAACGGCGTCACCGCTTGCGCCGCCACCAGATTCGTCCACAGCACCGGGAAGCCGGCCGTGCAGGAGAACTCCACCAGCGAGACGCCCACCGCCAACCCCACTGTCGCCAGCAGCAACGCGCCCAGTGAGTCCCCGGCCTGGAGCACCCGCCGCATCCGCTTGTACAAGCCCGGTTTTTGCGCGTCGTCAATGGTGAACGATAAGCCCTCTTTGTACCAGAAGTAGTCCTTGATGTTGATCGCCGCGAAAAACAACGCCAGCAGCGACACCGCCGCCTGAATCCACCCCAGGAAGCGGACAAAGGTGAGCATGGTGAACAGCCCGGCGATAAACAGCACGTACACCAGCGCCGTCACGGTGATGAAGGTCAGGCCGATGATAAAAATCTTCTTGCGCGAACCCGTGCGCAGCGTCAGCGCGATGAGGATCGAGAGCACCCACAGCGAGCAAGGATTAAAGCCGTCCACAATGGCAATGAGGGCAGTGCTGACCCACAGCGATAGCGCGCCCAGATCCACTGCGCCCAGCAGCGGGATCGTGATGGTGGTCTCGGAGGGCTGCCCGGTGAGCGCCGTTTCTACAGGAACTGCCGCCTGAGGCGACTCCGAAACCATCGTATCCAGGGGGCCAGAGCAGCCAACGTCCAGACAGTGCTCAACATAAACCTGCAAATCCTGCGCGATCTCCGCATCGAACCCTTGCCAGACACGATCTCCAGCAAAAATCACCGGAACCTCGGCTTCAGCCACCCCATAGCGTTTCGCTATATCCCTGAGCCGGGCAGCATTGGCAGGACTTAGCCACACCTCATAGGTCTTCACCTCAAGCGGTTGATACTGGTCGTCCAGCTCCTCGAGGAACCGCAACGCCTGCAAACCCCGTTCAGTGACAGGGTTCTCCTTGTTCGCATCGCACTGAAGGCACCCCGCATCTCCATAGAACAGGGCGACCACCACGGCGCGCGTCCCGGCAGTAGATGGAGGCCCCGGCAGGGTGTGCCCATCCTCCGCGGCGTCGCACTCAGTCGCCTCTGCGTTACAAACCTCAGAAGCTGCCGGCGTCTCAGTCGCCACTGCGTGCCCAGGTACGATGCCCGCCCCGGCGTCGGGGCAGCCGGTCTCCACACAGGCTTTCACATAAGCTTCAATCTCCGCACGCAGCGCATCGCTGAAGCCTTCCCATTGCCGCCCCCCGATGAAAATCGTGGGCACGTAACGCGGCTCAAAGTTGTGCGCCGCCGCCATAAGCTGAAAGAGCGCCTGATTGTCGGGAACGTACCACACTTCGAAGGACTCCACCTGCACATTAGGATAACGCTGCGCCAACTCTTGCAAAAACGGCTTGGCCTGCGCGCAGTGTGGGCAGCCGTCGCCCCAGAAGAAGTAAATGTAGACCGGGGTTTGCGTCTGAGGCAACGGGGTCGCAACTGTGCGCCCGGCAACGCCGAAACTTAACCCCAGGAACAACACAAGGCAGAGGGCTAATGTGTAAAGTTTTTTCAAGATTCTTCCTCTAAATTTCGAGAGATAGCGGCGCCGCAACCTACGCTATCCACAAAAAATACAGCCCGACGCCCAGCACAATCACACCGCTAATTTTTTCCAGGAGCGGCGTCCAACGCGCCAGCGCATCCAAACGTTGCAGGACACCGGTGAACGTCCCGGCCAACACGATGGGCACGCCGCGCCCCAGGGCATACACAAACAGCAGCGCCGCGCCATAGACCACGGCTCCTTGCTGCGCCATCACGTAGGTGAGGATGGCCGCCAGTACCGGGGTGGCGCACTGCGAGGCCACCAGCCCGGAGACCAGTCCCAGAAGCAATGCGCCGGGAATGCCGCGCAGCTTGATGCGCTCGCGCAGCCGGCCCACGCCCGGAATCTCCGGCAGTTCAAACCCGGCCAGGATTTGCACCCCAATCAGCAGGCAGACTACCGCAACGACGTAATACCACACGCGCGTCGCGCCGCCGAACAGCCCGCCCACCAGCGAGGCGACCAGCCCCAATCCCATAAACGTCAGCGCCAGCCCGACCGCAAAGGTCAGTGAGAGGACGAAGGCCCGCCCGCGTGTGAGGTGCGCCTTTCCGCCGCCCACGTAGCCGATGACCAGCGGAATCATCGCCACGTTGCACGGCCCGATGCTGGTCACAATCCCGCCCAAGAACGTGAGCAGAAAAGCCCACAACGAAGCGGTTTGCAGGACGGCCGGATCGAAGGTCACGGCGTCTCTCCGGCAGCCAACGCTGCGAGTCGCGCTTGCAACTGTTCAGCCGGCATCACGCCGGTCGTCCCGTCTCCTTGCCCAGTGCGGTCAATGAAGATGAGTGTGGGAATGACGCGAATCCCCGCGCGTTGCAGCAGGGCTTGGTTGGCATCGTCGTAGACGTTCACGTCCACCAGCGCCACCTCCTCCGCAAAGTCCGGGTGGACTTGCGCCACAATTTTCGCCATCTCAGTGCATTGGTAGCAGGTGTTGGAATGGAAAAAGGCGAAGATCGGCTGACCCGCTGCCAGCAGCCGGTCGAGGTGCGCTTCCGGCGATTCGCCGGCACGCGGCGCGAGGCCGGCGGTTTCTGTCAGAACGGCGCTGCTCGCGGGCGTGGCCGGCGGCATGGTTGTCGCCAGGAGCAACGTCGCGGCTGGTGGTGCGGGCGTGGGGGGGCTCAAGGGCAGCGGGGTCTCCGCGGCCACCTCCGAAGCGGCCGGCCGGTTCTTCAGCCAGAGCACGCCGCCGATCAGCGCGACGACGCCTACCAATACAACAATCTGCCACAGGGTGATGACTGAGGTCTGCGGACTATCACTTTTTACACGGCGTTTGTGTTTTTTCGACATAAGGCTCCTCTGATTCGCGCGAAATGGATTTCGCGGCTACTGCGGCTTATACGTCTCCAACATGGAACGCGGCGGGAAGGTGATGGCTTTGGGCTTGCAGACATTGGCGCACGAGCTACAGCCCACCACGCACGCGAACGGATCGGCCACGCGGGCTTTGCCTGCTTCGGCGGCAACCAGGCAGTGCGTGCTGCACAGCTTGAGGCAGACGCCGCAGCCGTTGCACGCATCTTCGTTGACGGTAGGGAACCAGGGGATGGCCTCGCGGGGATAGCCGCGCCACGTCCCGTAGCCGCGCGAGCGCGCCGGGCCGCCGCTTTCCATTTGCGCGAGGTAGGCCGCGTACTCGCGCTCGAAGGCCGCCGCGAATAGCTCGCGCGCCATCGGGGGGATGTAGTTCTCACGGCGCACCTGCGCGACAATCTCGGCCCCTAAACCAGCATCGCCCGGTTTGCGCCCCGCCGCGCGCAAGCCGTCAAACACTTCCTCCAGCCCGCGCAACCCAACAGGGCTGCCATCCACAAAAATTTGGCGATAGCCGCTCATGTCAATGTTTCTCCATCAGCACACCCTAAATATCAAGCCGTTGTTGGCAGCTAGTCGGTGCGCAACTCGATGGCCGCGCCGCAACACTCGGCCACACACAAACCACACCCATCGCATAACGCATAATCAAAGACCATCCTGCCCCCCAATGGCTCTTGTGCGTCTTCAACATAACCAATCGCGCCATGTGGACAGGCCGGCATTGCTTTGCAGATATCTTTTTGCGCCGGACATTTGCATTTGATGATAAAAGGTTTCATACTTCTGCTCCTGGTTGTAAGCTTGCAGTACACACAGCGCGTAGTCGGAAAATCGAAATTTGCCCCGCGACTGTACGACTATCCGACTACTTGACGATAAAACTTAACGGATTGTGCTGCGTCAACGCTTCCGGCAGCGTTTCGACGTAAGCCCGAATCTCATCCCGCACGCGGCGGTAGTGGGACAGCGCCTCTTCCTCAGTTTTGGCATTGGCCGCCAGCTTGGGCGGATCGTCAAAGCCGCGATGCACCACTACGGCGCGGCCCGGAAAGACCGGGCAGTGCTCTTGCGCGTGCCCGCACACGGTGATGACGTAATCGAAGGGGATGGACAACAGCTCGCTGGCGAGCTTGCTGCGGTGGTGGGAAATATCCACGCCCGCTTCGGCCATCACCTTGACCGCGTGGGGATTCAGGCCGTGCGTTTCGATGCCGGCGGAATACACGTCCAGCACATCGCCCTTCAAATGCCGCGCCCAGCCCTCGGCCATCTGACTACGGCACGAATTACCTGTGCAGAGGAACAGGATAGTCATTTTGTGTGTCACCGTCGCCTCCTTCGATACTATATGCAAATATACGCATATAGTATACCCCACTTAATCCACCGCGCAAGAAAAACCAAACAACCGGGTGGGCGTCAGAGTTTTGCATTTCGCCAGAGCACGGCGCGTTGAAACGCACCGCTGCTACCGAAAGTGCGTTAAAAACGCACTCCCGAACCCGTTTGAACGGGTTTTCGGTATCAGCCTGCGGTTTCAGCCGTAGGCCGTGCGAAAAAGTGCCGCCCACCCCAAACAGCCCATTACGCCGGCCGGTAGACCCGCAGCGTCTGCTCCGCGAAATCGGCCATGCTCAGCCGCAAAGCGTCGGGTTCCAGCACTTCCACCGCGCCGCCGAAAGGCAACAGGCGCGCGCGGGCGACTTCCAGGGAATCGAAGGTAAGTTCGAGCGTAAACCAACCCTCCGCGTCCGGCGGGCCGGCGTGGGCCAGCGCGTCGCGGCTGCGGCTGCCCAGGTAGAACGCCAGCCAGTCGCGCGCGCCGGGCGCGACGCGCGCGCGCACGCAGAACTGCGTGTGCTGTTCGGCGCGCGCGGCGCACCAGGCTTTCCAGAACGCCTCCAACGCGAAATCGGGCGGGCGCGTGAAGGTCTCGCCGGTCAGACGCACATCCAGCAACTCCCCCACCCGCCGGGCGCGGACGCGGTCGTTGTGCGCGAAGACCAGATACCACTCCCCGGCCTTCACCACCAGCCCGTAAGGGTCTACGGTGTGCTCAATCTCGGCAGAAAAGAGCGGGCGATACTTCAGCGCGAGCCGCCGATCCTGCCACACGGCCTGATGGATAACGCGCAGGTGCGGCGTCGGGCCGCCGTCGTGCTCCCAGCCCACCGCGTCCAGGTAGAAGCGGTCGCGGACGTGGGCCTCGTCATCCCGCCGAGACGCGGGCAGCGCGGCGGTAAGCTTGAGCAGGGCCGCCTTCAACTCCTGCGTCACGCCCAATTCGGCCAGCGGCGCGGGGACGCTGAGCATGAACAGCGCCCGCACCTCGCCCTCCGACAGCCCGGTGAGGCTGGTGCGGTAGCGATCCACCAACCCGTAACCGCCGTCACGGCCCGGCTCGGTGTAAATGGGGACGCCGGCCCTTTCTAACGCCTCCATGTCGCGGTAGATCGTGCGCTCGGTCACGTCCAACTCCTCCGCCAGTGCGCGGGCGGACATCTTGCCGCGCGTCTGCAATAACATCATCAGGGATAAAAGACGGTCGGCGCGCATTTTATACCTCAGAAGATAGCAGGATTTACGGAATGATAGGATCAGAACCCTCGGCCATCCACGTCATTCCGAACGCTCGGCTATCACGTCATTCTGAGCGTTTTTTGCGAAGAATCCCTCCGCCACACAGAGAGACCCTTCGCTTCGCTCAGGGTGACGGGACAGGGACGGCAAGGGATAACTTCATTCATCAGAAATTATACCGCAGAAACCCTGACAGGAGATGTCAGGGATAGGGGTGTATCCTATGAGCAGATCGCAGGAAGAAACCGCGATGAAAACAAATTGATGACTTTCAAGGAGACAACGATGAACGAGAATGAGATTCGCATTGTGCAACTGGAACCGCTGCGCGCCGCGCGCTTTCACGGATTCGGGGAAGGGCCAGAAGGGATCGCCTGGCAGAAGTTGGAGGACTGGGCGAAGCCGCGTGGCCTCATGGATTTCACCGAAGCCCACCGCATCTTCGGTTTCAACAATCCGAACCCCGCGCCCGGCAGCCCGAACTACGGCTACGAGTTCTGGATCACGGTGACGCCGGAAGAAACCGCCGGTGAAACCGTGGAAATCGTGAACTTCCCCGGCGGATTGTATGCCGTCGCGCAGTGTATCGTCCACGATCCCGGCAACGACATCCCCGCGACCTGGCAGAAGCTCGTCGCCTGGCGTGAAAGCAGCCCCTACAAGGCGGCCAGCCATCAGTGGATGGAGAAGCACGTCCGCGTCGGCGAGCCGGAGCACGACTTTGACCTCGACCTCTATCTGCCCATTGCCGAATAGTCAAGCCTCGACAAAAGCCCCTGAAGGTTATGAACCTTCAGGGGCTTTTCGTGTGAAACCGCTCGGATAAATTCCTTATGGTATGGGTGTAGGCGTCATCGGCGGGATAACCACGGTCATCGCCTGACGCCCTAACCACGCGCCTCCCACCACGCCCACGACGAGCAACACCAGCAACACCACGCCATACCGGACGTACCGTCGCCGAGTAGTCGTCCAAAGCCATGCACTCACAGATATTAACAGCAGAAACAGTCCACCCATCAAGAATCCGACTTCGTAGGGCAGCATATCATCCAGAAAATCCAGTATGGCCCACCCCGCCGCCGAATTACCAGCCTGATACACTGCCAGTTGTGCATTCAGCAGCCGGTTGACGAGAATAATCGCCGCCAACCCTCCCCATACGAACATATCCAGATGCACTAAGCATTTGAACCACGGCCGAGGCCGCGCACCACCAGATGCCGCTTGTGTCGAGACACTTTGTTGCATAGGAACCCTCCTTGCGAAATTAACGCCCGTTATGCGTGATAAATTGAGTATAACGGCGTCCGGCGGCGTTGGCTACTGTGAAAACCTACAGGATCATGGATGGATTTCTCTTTAGCAAATCCGTTTCAGCCGCGTTCATTCTTGTACCCAAATCAAGGGCGATACCGCAGCGCCCCCTTGCTCGTCCCCAGCCACACCTCTCCATCCGGCGCGCAGGACAGAGTGTACACCGTCGCTTCAAAGAGCAGCGACACCTTTTGCCAGCGCGCAACATCCAAGAAGAAGAGGCTGTTGGATGTCGCCGCCCACAGCACCCCATCCGGCGCGGCGACCAATGCCGTGACGCCTTCGCCATCCGGCAAGCCTTCGTAGGAAGCCCACTGCGCGCCGTCAAAGCGGAAGACGCCGTTGATGCCGGCGGCCCACAGCGCGCCGTCCGGCGTTGCCAGCAGGCGATACACCATTGTCAGCGGCGTGGTCGTCTGCGTGATCCAATCCGTCCCGTCAAACGTGCTCAACCCGCCCCCGGCCAACGTGGAGTGCGCCAGCCACACTTCGCTGGCCTTCGTGACCGCCAGCGCCGTCGGAAGCTGTCCATCATAGCGCGTCATAGCGTCGCCAACATAATGATACGCACTGAAGTCACTGGCGATCCACACATCGCCAGTGGGAGCAAAAGCAACAGAACGAATACTGCCGAGGATACCATCGTCGCAAGTCACAAAGGGCTGCCACGCCCCCTCAATGAAACGCGATATGCTACAGCCACTCACTGCCCACAATTCGCCGGATGGAGAAATAGTCATCAAGCGAACGTTGGCATCCGCAATTGGAGATGGCGCGTCGAAATATTGCCACGTCTGCCCGTCAAACCGGGTGACGCCGCCGCCCGGCGGGCGCGAGGCGTCCGTTCCGAAGCCGAACCAGGCCGCGCCATCCGCCGTGACCGCCACCGCCGTGACCTCCCGCAGCGCCGGGCCGTGGCGCAGCGCACGCCAGCTCTGCCCCTGGCCGAGGCTGATTCCCCGATCCGTGCCCACCGCGAGTGTGCCGTCCGGCGCGACGGCCACCGCCGAGATGATATTCTGTAGCAGGCCATCATCCACCGTGATGTAATTCCACTGCCCCCCATCAGAATAGGCCAATCCCGTTCCGTAGGTATGGTAGCCCTCGCAGGTGGCGATGTAGGGCGTCGGGCGGCCTGTCGCAAAGGCCATGTCGCACACCCAGCGCCCGCCGGTTGCCTCGTAGGCCATTTCCCACATCTCACCGTTGAAGCGGTAGACGTTGTCATAGCCGATGTGTACCCAGGGCGCGCCATCCGAGCCGACGGCCAGGACGCGGGCGTTCAGATACGGGAAATCGGTGTAAGTCGTCCAGTCGCCGGCGCGGGGATCGTAGCGCAGGACGCCGCCGCTGTGCGTGCTGGCCCAGACGATGCCATCCGGCGCGACGCCCACGGCCCAAATCAAGGCGTCGGAGAATCCAACGGGAAGTGTCACCGTGCGCCAGGCCGCGCCGTCGAACCAAGCCAGCCCGCCATCGCCGCCCGCCCAGAGCACGCCATCCGGCGCAAAGGCCAACGTCCTCGCCATGTCGAAGGGCAGGCCAGCGGCGCGGGTGTAAAGTTGCCAGGTCGCGCCATCGAAGCGGGCCACGCCGCCGCTCGTCGCCGCCCAGATCGCGCCATCGGGCGCCACGGCGATGTCGTGGACGACGTCGGTGTAAGGCGCGCCCTCGATGGCGTAAAACGTAGGGGAATCGGTGGCCAAGTCCCAGCGCACCACGCCGCCCGTGATGGCCGCCCACAGCGCGCCATCGGGCGCAAAGGCCAACGCCTGCACGTCGTTGTAGCTGGGGAAGTGCTGCCAGTGTGCGGTCTCTTCAGGGGGAAGCGGTGTGCCGGTAGGAGACGGCGGCAGCAGTGCCACGGTCGCCGAAGGGGAAGGTTGTAACGGAACGACTGACGACGGCGCAGGCGTCAGGGTTGCGGACACAGAGGAGGTCGCGGGTTGCCAGCCTCCGCTGCACGCAGCGATGAACAAGAGAACCCCCAAACCATACCACCAGCGAAGTTTTCTGAAACGCATAGTCACCTCCCAATGACGTTCGTTACTTCCGAAGAATAGCTCTCTAACGTCACCCTGAGCGAAGCGAAGGGTCTCGACCGCGTACAGGAGAGATTCTTCGCAAAAAACGCTCAGAATGACGGTTCAATAATGGCTTTGGAAACAAAACAGGGGCAGACTGTAGGCGTCTGCCCCATCCTATCGGCTGCTATCAAAATTATCTGGCGACAGCGTCTATCTCATCGGCTACCATTCCACCTGCTTGAATTCACTCCCGACCACCTGGTAAATCCAGATTTTAGCGTCTACTAAGTCGCCATTGGCCTGGTAGCTCAGACTATTGAGCAGAGTGGGGACGCTGTTTCCTCGCAAGGTCTCGGCGATCTTGCCGGACTCCAACGAGTTGGCCTTCGTCACACCTTCGAGGAGGACCTGCATCGCCACGTAGCCGTTGACCGAGTAGGTGTCCGGGTTGCGGTATTCGACCACCTGGTACGCCTCAAACCACCTGGCGTCCGCCGCCTGAGTTGGGCTGGGCGCGAAAGTGCTCACGTATAGCCCTTCTGCCGCGCCGTCGGAGTCGTCAATCGTGGGGGAAAGGAACGCGCCGTCGCTCGCCAACATTGGGACGGTCACGCCGGTGCGCACCAGGGCATAGCGCAGGAACGGGGTCTCGATCTCGTAGCCAGCATAGAAGATGGCTTCAGGGTTGGCGCCCTGGATTTGGGGCACTTCGGCGTCGTAAGTGCTCTGCCCTTCTTCCACCTCAATCTGGACAACCGCCTGCCCGCCGCGCGCTTCCAACTCCTTGACCAGCGAGGCCGCCAGGCCCTTGCCGTAGTCCGTGTTGTTGTGGACGACGGCAATGCGCTTTACGCCGAGTTTCTCGACGAGGAAACGTGCGTCCACGGCGGCCTGCACATCGTCGCTGGCGTTGACGCGGAAGAAGTTGGTGTAGCCGCGCTGGCTCAGCCCCTGCTCCGACGCCGTCGGCGTGACGATAATCAGGGGCAAGTCCTTGTACAGTTCCATCGCGGCGGACGTCTGCCCGCTATTGAGGTGCCCGATCACGCCGATGACACGCTCTCCCTTGCTCAGGGCGTCCTGGATTTGCGCGACCTGCGCCACGGCCACGTCGCTGTCCGACTCGTCGTCCAGGGGACGCACGACCACCCGGTAGCCGAGCAGCCCGCCGCGCAGGTTGATTTCTTCCGCCGCCAACCGCACGCCGCCCAACACCGTCTGCCCACCATTGGCCTGGAAGCCGCTGAGCGGCACCGCCACGTAGACAATCACATCGCCCTTGGTCGGCTCTTTCGCCTTGCTGCCGCCGCAACCCGTCAACAGGACCAGCAATGCCATGCACAAAAGAACTCGTTTCATTCAAACCCTCCCAATGGAAAAATTGGACATAGGGAGTAGGAAGTAGGAAGTAGGAAGTAGGGAGTAGGAAACAGGTTTCTCACATCCTCACTCCTCACTCCTAACTCCTAACTCCTAACTCCCTTGAGAGTCATACACAGCGTTGATGCAGCTCACCAAATCGTTGAGCTGCGCCACCTGCTCGTGAATGTCCTGGCGCAGGCGCTCGGAACGCCCGCTTTGAATGTCCTGCGCGCCAATGAGTTGAAGCTGGCTGTACACCGTCGCCAATGCCGTGGTGCTCTGCTCCAGTTGCAGTTCGGCCTGCTGCATCCGCTCGTCCAACGCGCTCAGGGATTCCCACTGCTTGCGCTTGCTGGCGATCACTTCGTCAAGCTGCAACTGCACTTCGGGATTATCGGCCTCGCTCCGGCGAGAGGCCAGCGTCTCCAACTCACGCGGAACAGAATTGCGTTCCTGCACCAGCAGTTGATCGTGTTGGTAGGCGTCCAGTTGCACCGCCAGTTTGTAAATATTGCTCACCCAGTCTTCGATCTGACGGGCCGTATCCATCAGCCGTTCTTTGAGCACGCCCGACCGCTGACTAGCAATATGGGTGCGGATACTTTGCTGGTATTCCAGCGCTTTGCCGAGTTCGTGACGCAGGCGTGGATCGTCCAACTTGCGCGGGTTGAAGCTTTCGTGCAACAGTTCTGACTGCACTTTGACGCGCGTATGTTTGTCGGTCACAGTTGAAACCACCAACAGCAACAGCGCCAGTGCGCCCAGCGCCGGCCAGCCCCATTCGGGCCACCAGGACGGCATAAAGGTTTTGTAGAAGAACGACAACAAAATAGTGCCGCCAATCACGATGGCGCTTTCTAAGCGCATGAAGGCGTACTGCCAGATGGCGCGATTGGCTTTTTTTTCCAGGTCAGAGTACGTTTTGGTCATAGTGAATTACGAATTACGAGTTGCGAATTAGAAGTATGTGGAGATGATCTTGTACAGTTCTTCGAGGTCAGTCTCGTCGGCGCGGCGGAATTGACCGCCGCCGATCTCCGCCATCGTGCGCAGCACTTCTTCGTCGGCGTTGCTGCCAAAAGCGATGGTGAAGATCACGACCGATCGTCCCCCGGTCTGCCACCGATGCCGCAGTTCAGACATCCGGTGCGCGCTGTTATTTTCCTGACCATCGGTCATCACCACAATGGCGTTGATGGCGTCCGTCGCTTCCAGTCCTTGTAAGGTGGTGTACGCCTCCCACACCCCATCAATCAAGGCGGTATTGCCTGCGGCCTTCATGTTGGTGACGGCATCGGTCAGATCGGCGCGGGCGGCCTCGTCGAGCGGCTGCAAGGGACGCAGAACCGTCACCCCGGTCGAGAACGCAATCAGGCCCACCTGATCGCGGTCCCCCCGAATCTGGTCAATGAAGGCATGGAGGGCCGTTTTGGTTGAAGACATCTTGTTGCCTTCCATGCTGCCGCTGGTGTCTACGACCAGGAAGACGTTGGTGGGGCGCTTGGTGTACCACCACACGTTCTGCACTACGGCCACCACGCTATCGTCGGGAATTTGCAGGGTCGTCTGAGGCTGCCGCCAATCCACGGCGTCGCTCTGGGCAAAGGGGCTATCCCCTGTGTCCAACTGCAAGGTCATGTCGGCGGGACGATAACCGGCAGCGAGCAGGTGTTGCTGCGCTTCGGGCGAAGTCAGGTAGTCCACCAGGGCGCGATAGGTGCGGCGCTGGTTATCGCTGAGCGGCGTCTCGCCGGATGCGCCCAGTTCCAGCAGCGCCAGGGGATGGTCGGCCCACAGCGTTCCCTCCGCCGGGTAGAGCGCGACCAGCCGGTCGCCGTACTGCGTCTGATTCCAGTGAATAACCAACTGTTCCTGCGCCACGAAGGCGTCGAGGAAATTGCGCCCTTCCGCCGCTAGGCGGCTCACGATAACGTCCTCGCCCTCGCCGTAGAAGCGCACGGTCGCTTCCACCGACCGCACGTAGTCGAGGGTAGACTGCGCGGTCGCGGCTTCCTGGGTGAGGCCGCGCG
The DNA here is from genome assembly GCA_034429475.1 of Anaerolineae bacterium. Classification (GTDB taxonomy): domain Bacteria; phylum Chloroflexota; class Anaerolineae; order B4-G1; family SLSP01; genus JAKQHY01. The sequence goes on along the minus strand of DAOUGD010000346.1, from coordinate 4,423 downwards.
TCAGACCGGCGCCGGCGTAAAATTCGGCCAGTGTCGCCAACAGTCCGCTGGCGTGCCCGGTGCTGGGGTGATTCCACTTGAAATTAGCATCCGCCTTCGCCTTGTTCTGGATGTCCTGCCACCCGACGCGGCGCTCCGGCCAGCCCAACTCGCGGGCCACGCTCTCCCACGTCGCAATGACAACGGGGCTGACGGCGTAGCGCACCGGGTCGCTGAAGCGCCGGTAGCCAATGGGAATCACACTCTCGCCGTCTTCACCGGCCCCCTGCGCCGCCGCCCATTGGCGATCAATCTGGCTCAACCACAGACTGCTATCCGGCGCGAGCGCCTGGAAGGTAGGCTGCTCCAGGCTTTGCACCACCATCTCTTCGGGAACCAACGTCACCGTGCGCACGACCATCGCCGTGCCATCTGGCGTCTTCAGGCCGCGCACGTTAAACACCTCGACCAGCTTGTTGAACGTTGACGCCATACCCGGCGAGACAGCGACGGTCAATTCCGCCGTGGTGCTGCGCGAGGAAATCGCCTTGTCTTGAGGGGAGAAGGGCAAGGCGCTAAACAGCGACTTCCCGGCCAGCAGGACGACGCCCACGCACAGACAAGCCACAATGAGCAGAGCCACTCCAATGATGATCCAGGTCTGGCGGTTTTCTGTACTTAGCTTCTCGCTCATACCGCCCCCGTCAGTTCCCTACGTTCAGTTCGAACCAGCGTAGCAGGGCCAGCAGCACGTCCCGGTCGGGATTGCGCATGGCATCGCTACGCGGCACCACCGGCTCCACGCCGCGGTCGCTCCACTTGACGAACAGACTGTCCGGGGTGGCGTCCACGGCGACGTTGGGATTCGCCGGGCGCAGACCGTAGACCAACGCCGCTTTCTGCTGCTCCTCGCTCAGCAGGAATTTCTGGAATTCCAATGCGGCGTTTTTCTCCAACGCGCTGGTTTCCGGCCCCACCCAAACGGTAAACGGAAAATCAAACCAGGTGACATAGCGGGGATAGTATAGTTTGAGCGGATCGGCCCACCGTTTGGCAATACCTTCCATGTTTTGCAACAAGTCACTTTCAAGCAGTTGCCCGCCATCCCCTTGGCTGTAGCCAAAAAGGGCGAAATCCTCCACAGTGTACGCGCTGGCGCTGCTGAAGTCGGTGACGGACCCCATCAATTCCTTGAGCCACGCCTGGAAGGCCGGATCGGTGAAGTCGGCCACGCTGATGTCGGTGCGTCCATAGTATTCCCCGGCGGCCGCCACCATCGCGGCCAACCCGCCGGCGTTCTTGTTGGGATTGGGGACGACGAGCTTGAAGTAGCCCCAGCCGCCGTCGCCGCCGAGTTCCTGCCAGCCGCCTTTCGCAATGGCAGCGTCGTGGATGGTGCGCCAACTGACCTCGCCGTATTTGGCCTCCAACACCTTCGCGCGGCTCTCGTAAATACCCCAGGTGAAGAGACTGATGGCGATGGGCCGGGCGCGGTACTGCCCGTCGGTCAAGAATACATCCCGCCCCAGCCGTTCCTTATAGGAGGCGTTTGCCAGCTCCACCAAGTAACGGCTGTCGGGAATCCACACCGTCGGGAAGTCGGCCAGGGCGACCTTTTGTTCTGACGTCAAGTTCGCCACATCCACGCCAGCTTCCAATGCGCCGAACTCGTTGCGATCCCACCGACCCAGAGCCGTCAAGCCATCCATGGCGATAATTTCCACCTGGATGGGGACTTCATCCAACTTGGGAGCGCTGGCGTTGAATTGCTCGGTAGCACTACGCACCCAGGGTTCCACCGGCAACGCGGTCATGACCCGCACCGTGATCGCATTCGGGCGATCTAGTTCCAACGGAGCGGCGGAAGTATCATTGTTATCTTGTGTAAGCAAACGTACCCCGATGGATACGCCAACAATGGCAACGACCAGCGCCAAGATGCCTATAAAGATCCACCGTGTTCGTTCCATACTTGTCTCTTCTGTCCTCCCTTATCCCTGCCAGCGCCTCGTTGTACTCAATACACACTAAAACCATCTGTCTTTGTCAGCAGATTTAGCAGGTTTTGGCTCGGCTTACAGCGTGTAATCTGCTGAGAAAAGTGACGTGGCGTCCGGCCTTATGTGACGAAAGGGGCGAGGGTAGCCCCGCCCCTTGAGTCCGCCGAGGGTGCTTACTCGTTCAGCCCCAGCCGTTTGCGCCGTTCTTCCAGTTGGGAATTGATCGCGCCGCGATCCAGAACGTCGTCAATCTGAGCGTCCAGGTTGGCCGCGCGCATTTCCACCGCGGTTGAGGCCTTATCCAGCCGCGCGTAGATGCTGCCGGCAATCCGGCTGATGTCGGCGTCGCCGACGCCCACCAAATCGTCCAGTCCCTTCATCGCTTTGACGGAGATTTCCTTGCTCTTCGCCAGTTCCAACAGGGCGCGCAATTCTTCGCGCTGCTGCTTCATCGTAGACAGACGCGCCTCAAGTTTGACTTTGGCATCCAGCAATTGCTGGAACTCCGTCTCCTGCCGCGTGATTTGCTCTTTGTACGTCTCCACCAACCGCTGCGTGCTGTTCAACCGGCTCTGGGCTGCGGTGGCGCCGGTTTCGTTGCCCTCTACCAGGAAAGCGTCAATGGCGCGATCAAAATCCGCCGCCTTCTGCTCCATCTCCGCCAGCTTGCGTTTGAGCGATTTGACTTCGCCGCCCACGGTGGCCGCTGCGTCTTCCAAATCTTCCAGGCTGTCTTCCACCTGGCGGATATATTGATCCACCACGGCAATGTTGTTGCTCTTCAGGGCCTTGTCCACCAGCGCGTGCAGGTTGGCCGAAATCAATGTTGAGATTTTATCCAATAAAGTTGCCATCAGGTTGCCTCCTATGTGATGTGAACCAAAGTTACACTCTAGTATTACGAGCTAAGCAGGGCTGAAGTTGCGTAAAGACAATTCAAACCGCCCTCCCCACCCCTTTCAGTATAGCATGGGAAGATCGGTGGGTCAACCTGGCGCATTCACGGGCAGCCGCAGTAAAGCGGGGGGTTTTTACGAGGGGGCAAGGGGTTGGGAGGGCGCAAAGGTGGGTTGAACGAGTTTTGGGGGTGAGGGGAGCGCCCGACGCGGGTTGGTGGCGCAGTAAAGCGGGCGTGGCGGACGGCCGCGGCGCAGTAAGTCGCAGAAACGCGGCCTACGGGAGCTGGTGCGCGGGGCCAGGGTGCGGGACGTTTTTGGGGAAAAAGGTGGAGGTTCGGGGCGGCGGGGGGCAGATCGGCGGACGTGAGGCGCACGGCAGCGGCACCGCCAGGGCCCTGGCGGTGCGGAGCCGGCGGGCGCGCCTAGTGGGGGGCGGCGCGTGGGGCGGCGGTGGAAGCTTCGCGGACGAAACGGGCGACAGTGGTGAGGAGGATGAGGATGTCGCCGAGGAGGGCGGCCTTGGCGGCGTTGGCCAGACCAAACCAGGGGGAGCGCTTCAGGCCCAGGCGAGTCTGGAGGGCGTTGCGGCTCTCGGCGTAGGCCTGGCGGGCGTGGCGGCGCTCCCAGGTGGGGCCGGTGACGTCATGGTCGCGGGCCAGGCGCAGGGAGCCGTCGGGCAGTGTCCGGCCGACGGTGACGGTCAAGCCCAGCGGATGCTCCGGGTCGCGGTAGGGGCAGTCCGGGCGGGCGACGGGCGGGTGGGGATGGACGTCGGGCTGGGGTTGGAGGCCGCAGCGTTGGCGACAGACCCACTTGGTTTGTTGGGTGGTGTAGTGGTGGCCATTGCAGTGGAGTTGGTAGCCGTGGGGGCAGAGCGGGATGCCGTCCGCGTCATAGCCGCGGTTCAAACAGGTGGCGGGGTCCGTATCCGTGGCATGATGGCGGAGGTCAATGGTGCGCAAGGCGTGCAAGTCGTCAAAGACGTAGCGCAGGATGTCGTCGCAGCCCTCACCGGCGTCGCCCAGGACTTCGCCAATCTGAAGTTGGGGGTAGCGTGTCCGGAGGTCCTGGAAGCCGGGGAGGGTCTGGAGGTGGTCATTGCGGTTGGCAGGGACGAAGGGGCCACTGAGGGGCCAGAGGGTAAAGAGGCGGTCGTCCACGACATTGAAGGCCTTGCTCTTGTAACCGAAGTGGTGTTTGCCGCGGGGCGGCGCGTTCCCGTTCCCCGCGTCCGGCGGGGTCTGGGGCTGATTGCTGCCGCTGTAATAGACATAAGCGGCGTCCGGGTCACGGGGCGTGACCTCCCGACAGTGCGCCTGACAGGCGGCCGCGGTGCAGTCACAGCCGCGGTGGCCGTCCGCCTGGGCGGCACACGGGCAGGGGGCGGGCTGGAAGCAGGTCGGGTTCTGGTGATGCCCTGACTACCTTTCAGTTTTGATCGGGTAAAATACCTCCAGCTCGACAGCCGGAGGGCAACAGATGAAAAGTCGGACTCACAAACTGCGCAATCGCCAATTCGCCGCGCTCCGGGCGAAACTAGCGGGC
>DAOUGD010000345.1:0-15963 GCA_034429475.1 Anaerolineae bacterium | reverse complement strand
GCCCGCTAGTTTCGCCCGGAGCGCGGCGAATTGGCGATTGCGCAGTTTGTGAGTCCGACTTTTCATCTGTTGCCCTCCGGCTGTCGAGCTGGAGGTATTTTACCCGATCAAAACTGAAAGGTAGTCAGGGCCGCCCCTCTAATTTCACCCAATAGATCATCAGGGTCTACACGACCATCTAATGTACCGCCACATTTAACTTTCCACTCTATTTTCATAGCGCTCCTTATTAGAATCCCGACACCATCAAACTTTACTTATCCGAATTAGATACAAACCTTAGAGCGTGTTTTAAAAGTTATGTCAAGTAGTTCTTTTTCAGGATTACAGATAGACAGCTGGGTCTTCGGCTAACCGGCGCAGCATAATGCGCACCATAGCCGCATAAATCCAGGATTCGCTTGTGACTGGCAGGACTTCGTACTCCCGCCCCAAGCGCCGAAAGCGGGATAGCCAACCGAAGGTGCGTTCGACGACCCAGCGGCGTGGTAACACCGCAAAGCCTTCGGCGGTGTCACTGCGCTTGATGATTTCCAGCAACCAGCCGCAGTTTTCGGCGACCCAGTCGGCAAAGGCGGGCCCACTATACCCGGCATCGGCCCAGAGCAATTCCAGACTGTCGCGGAAGTGCTGGACGGCACGTTGTAGCAGCAGTTGCCCGCCTTCGCGTTCCTGGATACTGGCCTTGGTGACGATGACTTCCAGCAATAGCCCTAACACATCCACCAAGATGAAGCGTTTGCGGCCCTTCACCTGCTTGCCGCCATCGTAGCCACGTTCGCCGGCCATGGCACCACTCTTGACCGACTGGCTATCCAAAATGGCCGCACTGGGTTCCGCGGCCCGTTCGACCTGTTCGCGCACGGCTTCGCGCAACGCCGCGTTCACCTGCTCCCACACGCCGGTCGTGCGCCAAGTGCGGAAGTACCCATACACGGTGGCCCAGGCCGGGAAGTCGTGCGGCAAGAGCCGCCAAGCGCATCCTGTTTGAAGCACATAGAAAATGGCGTTCACCACGGCGCGCAAACAAATGTGCCGATGCCGCCCGCCCGGTTTTTCTGCCGGGAGTAAGGGGGCCAGCAAGAGCCATTCGATATCATTGACATCGGTATCATACGGTTTGGGTGTCATCGGTAAGCCTCCAGAAAAGCAGATTGTGAATCGAGGAGAGCTTACCACAGATTATTAGGTTGTTATTTCGATACCGATTTGCCTGGTAGACTTTTAAAACACACTCTTACTATCTCGCGCCAATAATCACGCACCAACCTATAGGCGACATCCAACGTCGCAGCCGGGAGTCCAAACTCTTGCGCCAACGCTGCGTAGGCGTCAGCCCATCCGCGTGGTGGTTCCGGTAGATCAGCGGGCAGAGCGTGTGTGTCGCGCGTTTCAAACGTAGCGAGCAATGCCGCGCGCACGCGCCCGACATCCAGCATTCCGGACGTAATAAGCAACACCAGATCCGCCAAGTCCTTGACCCGCGTATTCTCACGATTACGCCAGGGGAAGGTATAGGCGTGAACCTTCTCGGCAAATTGCTGTTCCACCGGATAGAGAGCTATACGCGGCGTGAGGATGCCCACAAACTCCAATAGGCTGCGCGGCTGAATCCACTCCGGCGGCGCGGCAACCGCATCGCCCAGACCCAAATCCAGATGGAAACGGGCAAAAGTGCGCCCGGCCAGACGCGCCTCTACCGCACAACGCAATCCACCGCCCGGCGCACCGGTCAGTTCCTGTTTGGGCTGAGTCAGCCAAAATTCAAAACCATCGTTTAGAGAACAGGCCGCGGCCTGTTGCAATTGCTCATAACTGAACGCCGTCCAGGAATTCTGCACATCCACACCGCCCAACTGCGCCCAGTGCGCCGGATTTGGAACGGTCAAATCCAGATCGAGTGTAGCTCGCGCGCGTTCGTCGAAGCGCAATTCCAGCGCGTAACCGCCCTTGAGCAACCAGGGAGGTGTGTCTTGAGCAAATAGCCGCGCCAGCAAGCGCTCGAAAGCCACCCGCCGGTACAAGCGGCGCAGATCCAGGCCACGTTGCTGCGCCAGATAACGCAAGCGAGCTTCCAGCGCGCTGCGGAACGCCTGGTGTGTAGCATACGCACCGATCAAGACCATAACTCCGTAACGCGGGGCGCAGATGCCAACGCTTGCGCCAACCGTTGGCGCGCAGTTGGCATACATGGGGCCGTTTCCAATGCCTGGCGGCGCACCATTCCGCGTTCCAGGGCCTCGGCCACGGCTTTGTCAAGGTGTTCCTGGCTCAGCGGGCTGTCAGCTACATCAAGCAGAGTCCGCAATGGCGTGGTCACGCGATAACCGGCGCGCTCTTCAATATCCACCACTGCCAGCAATGCCCGATGCAACACACACCCTGGCGGCGTAGGCTTACGAAACCCCGGCGGCGCGGTCAAGTGAATACGCGCCGGCAGAACATCACTGAGCCCATGGAGCGACAACGCCGTTTCGTGCGAAGCCACGACTTGCAGCTGTCCCTGTTGCGTGCGGCTCCACAAGGTCCAGCAGATCAGGTCTTCATTCTCGTGGGGTGGGAAATGATATAGCCTGAAAATTCCACGCCCAACCCGTAACCAATTGCCACGCCTCACATGAAAATGCTGTTGGCTGTAGGCATATCCCGCCTGCCGCGCCTGTGCAGCGGTAAAATAACCACCCTGCGCTTCAGCCAGTGGATACAATTGTTGTATGTTCTCCTGTGGATCGCGCCTCATTGTAAAATCCTTATATTGAATATAAGGATTTTACAACACGAGAAAGGGAATGTCAAGGTTAATGCGAGTGCAACCACGTCATAACACCTGCGCAGACTGACGTTTGGTTGTATAATAAAAGACAATCAAACCACAGGAGGCAAACTACCATGAGCGACAGGCTATTTAACAACCCCTTACAAGACTGCATTATCCTTAAGAATACCGTGTTTGACTATCTCATGCCCACCCTGTCCGGCAACGCCTGGAAAGTCTTGTGCGTCGCCATCCGCCAGACGTTGGGGAATCCCCCTGCGGCGGGAGCGCCCTGGGTCGGCCTGAACGAGTTGATGCAAAATGCCGGCATCCCGGAGCGCCGCGACGCCGAGAAAGCCGTGCAGGAATGTCTGTACGCCGGCTATCTGACGGAGCATCCCGAAAACGCCAACGCCAGCCAGCCGCGCTATGCGCTCAACCTTACCTTTGAGGCACCAACGGCAATGCTCGAAGAACAGCCGGAAGCCGCGCCAGGCAAGCGTCCGCCGGAGCCGCCCGCCGCCAAGAGCAAATCGGCTGCCGCCGCGCCCAAGCCAGCCGCCGCGCCGCCGACGCCCAAACCCGCCGCCCCACCCCAACCGGCTGCCGCCCCGGCGTTACCGCCTGCCCAGCAGAGCGCGTTGGACTCACTGCTCGCGTTTGCGCGGGAAACCGGCGTCGAACCGGATATGGCCCAGGCGCGGCAGGCGGTATCTGCCAACGCCGCCGAAGACGTGGCGGCCTGGCTGGAACTGGGCCACCGGATGACCAACCTCTCCGGCGCGGCGCGCTTCCAGACGGTGCTGCAACGGCTCCTGGCCAAGGTTCCGCCGATGCCGCTGAGTATGCTCGACGATGAAATGGGGAACTTTGAACCGCCGGTTGCGCCGCCGCCCGCCGCACCGGAGCCGCCGGCGGGGTCAGCCGCGCCAGAAACGCCGACGGATGAATCGCCAGCCGACAAGATTTGGAACGATACGTTGGACGCGCTGCGCCCTCAGATGCGCAGCAACCTGTTCAAGTTCTTCAAGCCGACACGCGCCATCGAACTCACGTCCACGGCGCTGGTGGTGGCCGTGCCCAACACCCGCACCAAAGAATGGCTGGAAACCGGCAAAGTCGCCGAGACCGTCCAGACCGCCTTTGGCTCGTCCGGTGGCTTTGGACTGAAATTGGAGTTTGTGGTTGAAGAATAACACCGACAGTCCCGTTCCGGCCCATTGGCCGCCGGACTTTGTCGCTCGGATGACGCGCTGGTTAGGCGAAGAAGCCCCGGCCTTCTTCACGGCCCTCGCGCGCCGCGACTATGGCCTGCGCCTGAATCCCCGGCGCGGCCCGCTAGACGCACTCAAAGCAAAGCTCCCCTGGCCGGTCGCGCCGATTCCCTGGTGTCCAGAAGGCGTCTGGCTCCAGGAAGCCGTCGAAATCGGCGCGGACGTGTATCACACGGCAGGCATGTTTTACAGCCAGGACCCCAGCGCGATGGCGGCGGCGGTGCTGCTCGATCCGCAGCCGGGGGAATGGGTGCTGGATATCGCGGCGGCGCCCGGCGGCAAGACCACCCACATCGCCGCGCGGATGCAGGGCAGCGGCGTGCTGGTCGCCAACGAGGTGGTGCGCCGCCGCGTCACAGTGCTGGCGATGAACCTCGAGCGCATGGGCGTGACCAACGCCCTGGTCGTCAATGAAACGCCGGAGCGTCTGGTCGCGCGCTGGCCCGGCCTCTTCGACGCGGTGCTGGTGGATGCGCCCTGCTCCGGCGAAGGGACGTTTTCGCGCGACTCGCAGGCCATCCAGGATTGGAGCCTGGCGACAATTCAGGGCAACGCGCACCGGCAGCAGGCAATTATGGAGCAGGCGGCGCTGTTGGTGCGGCCTGGCGGACGCTTGCTCTACGGCACCTGCACGTTTGCGCCGGAAGAGGACGAAGGCGTCATTGCCGCGTTCCTGGCGCAACATCCCGACTTTGAGCTGGCCGATTTGCCCTCCCTGCCGGGGCTGTTCCCCGGTCGCCCTGAATGGATTGAAGCGCCGGACGATCTGCGGCGCGTGGGACGCTTCTGGCCGCACACCGGGCCGGGGCACGGTCACTTCTACGCGCTGCTGCGCCGGAAAGGCGAACCACCTGATGATTTACCGGAGCGTTGGAAAGATCAGCGTCTGCCGGGGCGGGTGCTGCGGCTGTATCAGAAGGCCCTGGGGGACATCTTGCGGGACGCGCCGCCGGAAGCCGGCTTGTTCCTGGCCCAGGACGACACGTTGTACATCACGCCGATGGCGCCCCACTTGTGGGAGGGCTTACACATTCTGCGTCCCGGCTGGTGGGTGGCTTCCCTGCGCCACGACCGGATCAACCCGGATCACGCGTTGGCGATGGCGCTGCGCCCGGAGGAGGCGCGAGAGTGTGCGCCATTGACGCGGGATGATCCGCGCATCGCCCCATATCTGAGCGGCGGGTTTTGGTCGGACGATACCCTAGGCGGTTTCGCGTTGGTGACGGTAGACGGTTTCCCACTGGGATGGGCCAAGTCTGATGGCAGCAGAGTACGCAGCCGCTACCCGGTTCACCTGCGACGGTAGAAAAAACGTAGAATATTTATGGAAGAAACATCTAACGCATTAACGAGTCAACCAACACCAGATCGCAAAACCAGAATGCGGAATACGTTGTACCGTTTCGGCGGGATCATTCTGGCCGTGTCCATCACGGTGGGGATTTTTATCTTTCGGGACCGCTTGCAGGCCGTCGGCAAATACGGTTATGTGGGCATCTTCCTGATCAGCGTCATCGGCAACGCCACCATTGTGCTGCCCGCGCCCACGTTTGTGGCGGCGTTTGCGGGCGGCGGCGTGTTCAATCCGCTGGCAGTGGGGATTGTGTCCGCCGCCGGCGCAACGTTGGGGGAGATGACGGGCTATCTCGCCGGGACAAGCGGACACGCCATCATCGAAAACCGCGCCATGTACGAGCACTTCGAACGGTGGATGAAACGGCACGGGTTGGTCGCCCTGTTTGTCCTGGCGGCGATCCCCAACCCGTTTTTTGATGTCGCCGGCATTATTGCCGGTATTACCAAGATTCGGGTGACGACGTTCCTGCTCGTCACCTGGGCCGGCAAAATTGTGAAGTTTTTGATCATCGCCTATCTGGGCGCAGGATCGTCCAATTTGCTCGACAATCTTTTTGGATAGGAGGGTTAGAATGGAACAGCAAGGAATTACGGACAAAGACCGCGAGATGGCATTATTCTGCAAGGATCAATGCCCCATCTGCAAGCAAGGGCGCAAACGCCAGAAGGGGCTGTTGTATTGGTTTGTGAAAAACGTCGAACCCCGGCTGGGGTGCCCTTACTGCGCCGCCTACGAGAAGGTCTACGGTCGCAAGGCTTACGAACCGGAAGCCTGAGTTGCGTTGGGGCGACAAGACGCCGCGCGCTTGGTTAAAGCGCGCGGCGTTTGATACTTTGCTTACCACGACACGGCCACGCGCTTCGGCTGATAACGCCGGTCGTAATATTGCACGTAGTGGTTTTTCTTGCCGAACTCGTAAACATCGCGGGTGACGGCCACGTCCTTTTCGCAATACTGGAAGATTTCCTCGATCTTGCCCTCATGCCACCAGCGGACGGCCTGCAAGCCGTCGGCGCTTTTTCCCACGCCGAGCGTCGCCGAGGCCACCGAGTCCAGGCTGACGCGGAATCCCAGCGCGCGATGGATCACGTCCAACATATCCACCGTCGGCAATTGATTGAGAGGCGCGCCCGTGTAGCGCGTCATCACGCGATAGTCAAAGTGGTACAAGTTGTAGCCGACCACCAAATCGGCGCTCTGTAGCTCTTTGACCAGATCGGCCATCTCAGCCTCCGTGTAGCGGTGGAATTGTTGGTCGGCGGTGTTATACGTCACCGCCACCGAAACGCGCATCCGTTCCGGGTAATGTCCACCGACTTCATCAAACGTGTTTTGGGTTTCAACATCGAAGAAAACGGTCATCGCGTCTGCAACTCCTCGTATAAGATAGGCTGCGGCAAGGGAATCCGCCACTGGACGTTTTGCACTTCATATACCGGTTCTGGATGTAACTGGCCTTTGATCCAGATAGGCGACAAAGTACGGACGTGTACCATTGGTTTTACCATCTCATACGTCGTTTGGCAAATCAAAATTTTTCCCGGTGGAGCCAATTCCTGCAAGGCGTGCGCTTTGCTGACCGTTGGCCCGATAGCCGTAAAGTTGACGAGGCTGTACGTGCCCACATTGCCCACCACCGCTTCGCCGGTCGCAATGCCGATACCAAACAGGAGCCGCTGGTGCACAGGGAACGTCTGGTGGACTTTGCTCAGCATCTGCTGGATGATCCAGGCCGCATTGACGGCGTGTAAAGCGTAATCGGCCAGGGAGGCGGGCGCGTTGAACAATGCCATCACCTCATCCCCTACAAATTTGTCCAGCGTTCCTTCTTCCTGGGTTATCGCCTCAGCGGCGACGGCCATGTGGCGGTTTAAGACGGTGATCAACGCCTCCGGCGCAGCGGTGGCGCCAAAGGCCGTGAAGCCGCGCAGGTCGGCAAACAGCACCGCCACCGACCGACGATGTCCGCCCGGCTGCACGCTCTGCGGGCGTTGGAGGATGCGCTCCACCACCGGCGGGGCCATGAAATGCGCAAAACGGTCGCGCAATTCACGTTTCTCTTGCTCGCGCCGGTTCTCCACTTCGGCCAACAGCCGGAAATTTTCAATGGCGATGGCGGCGTAGTCGGCCAACATGCGCAGCAGACGCTGATCCTGTTGATTGAGCGGCTGCCGGTTGCGTTTGTTGCTCACCGTCAGCGCCCCCACGAGGTTCCGCCCGACTTTCAACGGCACGTTCATCATCAACCCCGGCGCGTGCGTGTCAATATTTTGGAGCGGTGAAGGAGCGGTTTGGCCTGGGCCGCGCGATTCCCGCTGGACGTGGGGCAGCAATTCGCCGGTGCTGGGGTCTATCAACACCAATTGCCCCTCCAGCGCGCCGGTGAGATACAGCGCGGCGTCAACAATACGCTCCAGAAGTTTATCGCGCTCCTGTAACGTGGTCACCGACTTGCTGACGTGATACAGGGTGTCCAATTCCTTGATGCGCTGGGCGAGCTGCGCGTTGACCTGTTGGAGTTTGAGAAAGAGCGCATCGCGTTCCTGTTCCAGATGAACAGCATAGAGGACCCGCTGGATCGCTTGCAAAATCTCATCCATCGTGAAGGGTTTGGGGACGTAATCGCGCACTCCCAGGCGAAATACTTCGACGGCCACCGATTCCGAGCCATAAGAAGTGATCAAAATAGAAGGCAAACGAATTTTTTGCTCATGAAGGACGCGGAGCATCTCAATCCCATTCATCACCGGCATCTCATAGTCCAGCAACATCAAATCGGGAGGCTGCTCCTGAACCGCCCGCAGTCCCTGGGCGCCATTCCAGGCAGTAGTCACCTGGTAGCCCTGCGGTTCGAGGATGGCATTTTTGAGGAAGTCTTGAATTTCGTAACTATCGTCAACAACTAAAATGTGCGCTTTATAGGTTTGATCCGACATAGCCTGCTAAAGTCTCGCCTTGAAAGAGATACTATCCCTATTATAACACTTTTTTAACATCTTTGCGCAAATAGCATATTATCTGCGATAAAAAATACAATGAATTAGGTAATCACCTTCGCACATTGCTGCGTTTTGCGCTCCAAGCCGCCCCAAACGGTTTCAACGGTCGGATTTATCCAAGCGCTCGTGCAGCAGAGGGCGGGGGACAGGCTTGTTTACTCTGTAAGTAGGCATACAATGAACCTCATATCTGATGGCTGACTTCCAGGCACTTGAGGAGAAAACGCATGACTGAAAAAATTCGATGGGGCATTTTAGGAACCGGCAACATTGCCCGAAAGTTTGCCGCCGGCCTGAGTGTGCTGCCCGACGCGGAATTGTTCGCAGTAGGATCGCGGACGCACGCGACGGCGGAGATGTTCGGCGCGCAGTTCGGCGCGGCGCACCGCCACGCCAGCTATGAAGCGTTGGCGGCAGACCCGGACGTGGATGTGATCTACATCTCCACGCCGCACAACCTCCACTGCGAGAACACGCTGCTCTGCCTGGATGCGGGCAAAGCGGTGTTGTGTGAAAAGCCGTTCGCCATCAACGCGGCGCAGGCAAGCCTGATGATTGACCGGGCGCGCGCCAAGGGGCTATTTTTGATGGACGCCGTCTGGACGCGCTTCCTGCCGGTGATGGGCAAGGTGCGCGAGCTGCTGGCGGTTGGGGCGCTCGGCGAGGTGCGGCTGCTCCACGCCGACTTCGGCTTCCGCGCGGACTTCGACCCGGCGGGACGGCTGTTCAACCCCGCGCTTGGCGGCGGCGGGCTGCTGGACGTGGGCATCTACACGGCGCAGTTGGCCTCGATGGTATTCGGCGGACCGCCGACTCAGATCGCCGCGTTGGCGAGCCTCGGCGCGACCGGCGTGGACGAGCAGGCCGCGCTGCTCTTCGGCTACGCGGGCGGGCGGATGGCGCAACTCACGTGCGCCACCCGCACCACCACGCACCACGAGGCCTCGATCTTCGGGACGGAGGCCCGCATCCGCCTGCACGCCCCCTGGTGGCGCGGCGACACGTTCTCGCTCTATCGCTCCCCCACCCCGGATCCGGACGAAGTCATCGCCTGCCCGATGGAAGGCAACGGCTACAACTACGAGGCCGCCGCGGTGATGGACTGCCTCCGCGCCGGGAAACTCGAAAGCGATGTCATGCCGCTGGATGAGACCCTGCAACTGATGCAAACCCTCGATACGATCCGCGCGCAGTGGGGATTGAAGTATCCGATGGAATAAGAGGCAAGAGGCAAGAGGCAAGAAGCAAGAAGCAAGAAGCCTGCATCCTGCATCTTGATCCTGTATCCTGCATCTTGCATCCCGCATCAAATTTCACAATTTTAAGGAGATACTTATGATCACCAATTTGGCTCACGCCTGTTTCACGGTCGGTGATTTGGAACGCGCGTTGCAGTTTTACCGGGATGACCTGGGGCTGAAGCCGGCCTTCGACTTCACCAACGAGGAAGGGCGGCGCTTCGGGATTTACCTGCACGTCGGAGGGCGCAACTTCATCGAATTGTTTGAAGGCCAATTGGCCGCGCCGGCCGAAGGGCAATCATTCCGCCACCTCTGCCTGGAAGTGGACGACATCGAGGCCACCGTGCAGACCTTGCTGGCGCGCGGCGTCGAAATCGGCCCGATCAAGCTGGGCCGCGACCAAAGTTACCAGGCGTGGATCACCGACCCCGACGGCAACCGGATCGAGCTGCACCAATACACGCCGGAAAGCTGGCAGGGGCCGCATTTGGCGAGTTAGGAGTGAGGAGTTAGGAGTGAGGAGTAGCGAATCAGCGGATCAGCGAACCCACAACCCCTAACCCACAACCTCAATTTTTATAAGGAGACACTGTGACAAAACAACCCAGACCCGAATATCCCCGCCCGCAGTTCGTGCGCGAGGCGTGGGTGAATTTGAACGGCCCGTGGACGTATACTTTTGACTTGGGCAAGTCCGGGAGACAGCGCGGCTTTGCAGAGAGCATTGGTTTCCCAGAAGAGATTCTCGTCCCCTTCTGCCCCGAAAGCAAGCTTTCCGGCGTCAACCATAAGGATTTCATTGAAACGATGTGGTATCACCGCCAGTTGGCGATTCCGGCGGATTGGGCCGGGAAGCGCGTGGTGCTGCACTTCGGCGCGGTGGACTACGAGAGCGAAATCTTCATTGACGGGCAATCGGTGGGGCGGCATTGGGGCGGAACGGCGTCGTTCAGCTACGACATCACACGCCACGTCCAGCCCGGCGCGGCCCACAACCTCGTCGTCTACGTGCGCGACGAAGTGCGCTCCGGTATCCAGCCGAGCGGTAAACAGTGTCCGGACTTCAAGTCGTTCGGCTGCCTGTATACCCGAACCACCGGCATCTGGCAAACGGTGTGGATGGAGGCGGTGGCCGAGTGGGGTCTGCGGGACGTGCAGATCACGCCCGACGTGGACGGCGCGCGTTTCATCGTCGCGCCGCGTTTCTACGCGCTCAAGGCAAGGCTGCGCTTCCGCGCCACGCTGAAAGTGAACGATGTGGTCATCAGCCAGGTCGAGAGCGTCGCCGCCAATGGCGTCCCCGTCACCTTGCCGGTCGTCGCGCCCAAGCTGTGGTCGCCGGCGTCGCCGTTCCTGTACGACCTGGTGTTGGAGGTGCTGGACGGCGGCGTGGTGGTGGATACGGTGACAAGTTACGCCGGGCTGCGCAAAATCCACATCGAGGGCAACCGCATTTTCCTCAACAACGAGCCAATTTACCTGCGCCTCGTGCTTGACCAGGGCTTCTACCCGGATGGCATCTGGACGGCGCCCAGCGACGCAGCACTCAAGCGCGACATCGAACTTGCGCTGGCGGCAGGGTTCAACGGGGCGCGGCTGCACCAGAAGGTGTTCGAGGAGCGCTTCCACTATTGGGCGGACAGCCTCGGCTATCTGACCTGGGGCGAGTCGTCGAGCTGGGGGATGGATGTGAAGGACGTGGTCAGCGCGCGCAACTTCCTGGCGGAATGGCGCGAAATCGTCACGCGCGACCGCAATCATCCCTCGATCATCGCCTGGACGCCCTTCAACGAGACGCACGATGTCGGCGACACACGACAGCACTATCGCCTGCACGCCGACGCGGCGCAGCTCACGCGCGACCTCGACGCCACGCGCCCGGTCAACGACGCCAGCGGTTACGTCCACGTAGACACCGACCTGTGGACGGTCCACAACTATCAGCAAGACCCGGCCCTCCTGCGGAAGGAATTCACGCCGCTGCCGGAGCACGGCCCTTTCCGCAACTTCCCCGACCGCGAAGCGCCCTACGTCGGCCAGCCTTACCTCGTGGACGAGTACGGCGGCATCAAGTGGATTCCCAGCGCCGAGCGGGTCTACGCCGAAAACTCCTGGGGCTACGGCGACGCGCCGCAGACGCTTGAGGAGTTTTACACGCGCCTGGAAGGGCTGACCGACGTGATCCTCGGCTTCGATCACATCGTCGGTTATTGCTACACCCAACTGACAGACGTGGAGCAGGAGCAAAACGGCGTTTACAACTACGACCGGACGGAAAAGTTCGACATGGCGCGCATCAAGCGCATTTTCAGTAGATCCAGGAAGTAAACAAGTATGTTTTTCGTTGGCGGGCGATACCCGCCAACGAAAAACATTCCCCTCAATCACCATAGAAAGGAGACCCATGAACGAATATTTAGCAGTGATCATTGAGACGACGGAGAGAGAATACCACGGCGGATCGTTCAACGGCCCGTCGTTGCGGAAAATGCTCGACAGCTTGACACTGGAGGAAGTCACGTCCACCGCCACCTACGAGGGTTATTCTGTGTGGGGCATCATGCTGCATCTGCTGTACTGGAAATATGAGCTGGCGGCGGTAATGAACGCGCCCGGGCTGCCAGACTACCCCTACCCCCCCCAAGCCGACTGGGCGCCCCTGCCGGAAGCTCTCACGCAAGCCGCCTGGGAAGCCGTGCTCGCCACGATGGATAGCATCCACAACGCTTACGTGGCGGCGCTGCGCACCTTCCCGGCGGAAAAACTCAGCGAGAAAATGGTGTTTGGCTGCACCTGGGCCGAAACCATCGCCTGGATGACCACCCACGACACCTACCACATCGCGCAAATCCGCAACATGGGCTTGAAGCACTTTGATGAGCAGGGATAAAGACAAAGATTTCAACGCAAAGGCGCAAAGACGCAAAGACGCTATTTTCTAATTCCTTTGCGTCTTTGTGACTTTGCGTCTTTGCGTTAAGCATCTTTTTTGGGAGAAGATCAGTGATGACATCATTTGAAGTGATAGATGCGCTATTGCGCGGCAAAAAAGCCGACCGCGTCGGCTTGATGGACAGCCCGTGGCCCGATGCGATGGCGGCGTGGGTGCAGCAAGGCTATCCCACGCGCATGGTCTACAAAGAGCCGGGGGATAAATTTTGGCGTCCCGCCGATGGCCGCTGGGATGATGTGGCCGTCGCCGGGGAATACGTGGAGCCGGTGCCGGCCTGGGAGCATTTCGGCTACGACATGGTGGGCATCGGCCCGTGGTTCGACGTGGCGCCGCTGCGCGGCTACGACGAACTGGTGGAAGAAACCGCCGAGTGGGACGTGCGGCGCGACGGGGCCGGCGCGTCGTTCAAATATTGGAAGCACAAGTCCGGCACGCCGGAGCACATGGACTTCCGCATGACCTCCCGCGAGGTATGGGAACGCGACTACCGCCCGCATGTCGTCGCCTGGGACCCGGCGCGCGTGGACGTGCCGGAGATGCGCAAGAGCGTCGCATCCCTCGCTGGGAAGGATCGCTGGGTCCATTACGGGCACCTCTTCATCTGGGAGCTGGCGCGCAAGAGCATGGGCGACCTCACCCTCTACCAAAGCCTGCTGCTCGACCCGGCCTGGATGCACGACTTCAACCGCGTCTACACCGACCTGTACAAGCGGGCTTTCACCTATATTTTTGAGACTGTCGGCTTGCCCAACGGCGTCTGGCTCTACGAGGACATGGGTTACAAGAACGGCCTGTTCGCGTCGCCCAAAGTCTTCGCCGAATTGATTTTCCCGTACTACACCGAACTGGTGGCCTTCTTCCACAGTTACGACCTGCCCGTCGTCCTGCACACCTGCGGGAGCACAGTCCAGGCGCTGCCCCTCATCGTAGAGGCCGGCTTCGATGGACTGAATCCGATGGAGCGCAAGGCGAAAGGCAACGATCCGTTCGCCTTCGCGGAACAGTACGGGGACAAACTGGCCTTCGTCGGCGGGCTGGACACCCGCGTCTTCGAGACCAACGACCGGGACATCATCCGCCGCGAGGTCACGGCCTACATCGAGGGGATGAAAGCGCGCGGCGCGCGGCTGGTGTTCGCGTCAGATCACTCGATTTCGCCGAATACCCGATATGAGAGTTACCGGTATGCAGTGGAGGTGTATCGGGAGTGTATGGGATATTAGAAGTTGGATAGTTGAAGTGCGACGCACCGGTCAACCACAAGGGTGTCACTCAAATGTCACTCGTCCAGGTGCTTTGGCTCTAATGGCCTCGCGTTGATGGTTATCATAATGCCCATGAACTATTAGCTTCCCACCACCTATTTGCACCCCTTTTGCAATTTCTTCTAGCCAAGTCCAGTCAAAGTGAGAAGCCTCACAGACTTCGATATTAGCGCCGGCCTCAGCAGCAGCAGTGAACCTGACGTGATCGTGGCAAGGTGCGACTATTTTGATACGAAATTCCTCCCCCCTTGATTTGGCGCCCTTAGCCCCATTCACTAGATCCTCAACGTAATAAGTATGAGGTCCAACTTCAACGGTTGTTCCAGGCATATTGCACTCCTTATATAACCTTCGATATTGTACGCTGTAGACAAACTCAATTTTACTCTTGCGTACAATTCTTATTTTATACAAATTTTTAATTTTTGCAACATAAAAAACATTACTTGTAAAATAAGCTCATGGCGAATCTCACAAGAATTTTCACTCAAGCGTCTCCAAAAACTCCTCAACCTGCGGCATAAACTCATCCGCGATCACTTTCGGCGCGTGGAAGGTATGCGTGGCCTTCGACGTCTTGCCGGACGCCTGTTGCAGCAATTCAAACACCAGCTCATTCGTCGGGGATTCGCCGGTGCAGAAGAAGGCCGTTGCCTTGAGCTGCGCAATGAGTAACGAGTAACGAGTTTCCAACTTCAAGTTTCCAGCTTCCCTGATCTTATCTCCACTTCCAACCTTTGCAAATTCCCGACAGAGAGTACAATACTTACGCAATACGAACTCATTGGAGGCCTCAAAATGAACACGCTGCGTTCTGTTCCCCTGTTTTTTCTGGGATTGGGCAACATCGGCGGGACGCTGCTCCGCCAGATTTTGGAGACGCGCGAGACGGTGGCGGAACGCGCGGGGCTGCGCCTGGTTCCCATCGGTGTGGCGGACGTGAGCGGGCTGCTCTACGCCGCGGACGGGTTGCCCGAAGCGACGCTCCACGCCGCGTTGGAGGCGACGCGGGGCGGCGGGACGCTCGCGGCGCTGCCGGACTTGCATCCCCTGGCGTACCTGCCGTCGGTGTTGCCGCCCGGCGCGATCCTCGCCGACCTGACCGCTTCCCCCAAGACCACCCCCACCCTGCGCGCCGCGCTCGACGCCGGCTGCGGGGTGGCGCTGGCGAACAAGATTCCGCTGGCCGGGCCGTGGGCCGAGGCGCAGGTCTTCCTCACGCATCCCCGCCTGCGGTACGAAGTCACGGTGGGCGCGGGGCTGCCTGTGATCGAAACGCTTCATTATCTACTAGACACCGGCGACCGCGTCACGCTGATCGAAGGCTGCGTCAGCGGCACGCTCGGCTATCTGTGCGCCGAATTGGAGCGCGGCGTGCCATACTCGCAGGCGGTGGCGCAGGCGCGCGCGCTGGGCTACACGGAACCGGATCCGCGCGACGATCTCAGCGGCAAGGATGTGGCGCGCAAGGCCCTCATCCTGGCGCGCACCGCCGGCTGGCCGTTGGAAGAGCGCGATCTGACCGTCGAGCCGCTGTATACCACCGAACTGGCCGGCCTTGCCGTCGCCGACTTTATGGCGGCGACTTCCACGCTGGATGCGGATTACGCGGCCCGCGTCGCGGCGGCGCAGGCGGAGGGCAAAGTGCTGCGCTACGTCGCCCGCGTGACGCCGGAGGGGGGGACGGTGGGGTTGACCGCCGTAGACCGCGAGGGGGCGCTCGGCGCGTTGCGCGGGCCGGCGAACTATATCGCCCTGCACACCGCCCGCTACGATCCGCTGCCGCTGGCCCTCTCCGGTCCGGGCGCGGGACGCGAGGTGACGGCGGCGGGGGTATTGGGAGATATTATCAAGTTAGGAGTGAGGAGTTAGGAAACGAATTACGAATTACGAATTACGAATTACGAGCACGCCAGATCGGTAAGAGCTTCCTGAGAAAACCCTTCCCATGGGTCTGCAACAGAAAAGCCCTAAAGGTTGCGCAACCTTTAGGGCTTTTGTACCCCCGCCCGGACTTGAACCGGGATAGCAAACTTAGGAGGTTTGTGTTCTATCCGCTTGAACCACGGGGGCGTGCGGGTATTATAACATTTTTGTGAGTTTTGGGGGCGCGCAATAC
>DAOUGD010000344.1:0-35762 GCA_034429475.1 Anaerolineae bacterium | reverse complement strand
TCAGGAAATGCTACCAAAGGTATCATCGCATACCTCCTATTGGCTGACCTTTCTTTCTATTGTACCGCCGTTTGCGGTCAAACGCCCTGTGTTAGGAGTATTCGCGTGTTAACGTACTGCCAAAGTCGAGTAAGGCTTTGGTCAAATTTTTCTCAATAGTTTTCTGGCGCATTTTGGATCACCATCCCCAGCAGAGAACTTACTTTTCTGACGGTAAGAACTGGCGTAACCATTGTTGCGTCTCCGACGGCCACCGAAACCGCAAAGTCTGCAAATGCGCGTACTCCGGCTGCGCGAGTTCGCGCGGGAAGTTGCGACGGCGTTGGGTGTGGGTTTTGATCGCAAACAGGAAGAGCGAGTCCTTGTCAAAGAACGCGCCCCTCCAGGTTTCGCGGTTGCCGCTCCACAGTTCTTCACGGGTGAGGATGCGTTTCATCGTCCGCCGGTATAGCCGCCAGAGGGTCAGCGGCAGGGGATAATCCAGCCAGATCACCGTGTCGGAGCGGCCCCAGATGAGGTCGCGCGCCGTGCTGTAATTGCCGCCGACCGTCCAACGCTCTCCGGCGAGCGCCTGCGCGACCTTATCGCGGAAGCGTTCCGGCGTTTCCGGCGTCCAGTTGGGTCCCCAGAACAGCGCGTCCAACTCCACGAAAGGGCACTGCAAGGCTGCCGCGAGCTGCTGCGCTAACGTGGTTTTCCCCGCGCCCGGCGTTCCTATGACTGTGAAACGCTGCATAGACGAGCACCCGTCACCACCCGCGACGGAATACGGAACACGCAATACGCTATCCCTTCTCCTGCACCTTCGCCCAGCTATCGCGCAGCGACACGGTCAGGTTGAACACCGGGTGTTCCGGCGTCGAATCCAGGTCTTTGCAGAAGTAGCCCTGCCGCATAAATTGGAAGCGTTCACCAACGGTCGCCGCGTTGAGCAGCGGCTCTACTTTGCAGCCGGTCAGCACTTCCAGCGACTTGTGGTTGATGTTGGCCGTCCAGTCCTGACCTGCCGGTACGTCTTCAGGGTCGGGCTTGGTGAAGAGGTAGTCGTACAGGCGCACTTCGGCGTCGGTGGCGTGCGCCGCCGAGAGCCAGTGGATCGTCCCCTTGACTTTGCGCCCATCGGGCGTGGCGCCGCCGCGCGAGGCGGGATCGTAGGTGCAGTGCAATTCAACGATGACGCCGGCAGCGTCCTTGACCACGTCCACGCAGGTGACGTAGTACGCGCCCATCAGCCGGACTTCGCGGCCCGGCGCGAGGCGGAAGTATTTGGGCGCGGGGACTTCCATGAAGTCCTCCTGCTCGATGTACAGTTCGCGGGAGAAGGCGACCGCGCGCGTCCCCATCGCCGGGTTCTGCGGGTGATTCGGAACTTCAAAATACTCCACCTGTTCCGCCGGGTAGTTGTCCACAATGACTTTGAGCGGGCGCAGTACGGCGATGGCGCGGGGCGCGCGCGCGTTAAGGTCGTCGCGGATGCAGGCTTCGAGCATGGCGATGTCCACCACGCTGTTCGCCTTCGCCACGCCGATGCGGGCGCAGAAGTCGGCGATGATTTCCGCCGTGTAGCCGCGCCGCCGCAGCCCGGCGATGGTCGGCATCCGGGGATCGTCCCAATCGCGCACGACGCCCTCGTTGACCAGTTGGAGCAGTTTGCGCTTGCTCATCATCGTGTAAGTCATCTCCAGGCGCGCAAATTCGAGCTGCTGTGGATGATAAATGCCCAGTTGATCCAGAAACCAGTCGTAGAGCGGGCGGTGATCCTGATATTCCAGCGAGCACAGCGAGTGGGTGACGCCCTCAATCGAGTCTTCCAGCCCGTGCGCCCAGTCGTACATCGGGTAGATGCACCAGGCGTCGCCGGTCTGGTGGTGTTCCGCGTGCAGGATGCGGTACATCACTGGGTCGCGCATGTTCATATTCGGCGAGGCCATATCAATCTTGGCGCGCAGCACCTTCGCGCCGTCGGGGAATTCGCCGGCGCGCATCCGGCGAAACAAATCGAGGTTTTCTTCCACCGAGCGATTGCGGTAGGGGCTGTCCTTGCCCGGCTCGGTGAGCGTGCCGCGATGGACGCGAATTTCTTCCGCGCTCAGGTCGTCCACGTAGGCCGCGCCTTTCTTGATCAAGTCTTCGGCCCAGTCGTACATTTGCTGGAAATAGCTCGAAGCGTAATAAATGGTGTCGCCAAAATCGTGGCCGAGCCAGCGGATGTCGTGGATGATGCCTTCGACGTATTCCGTTTCCTCTTTGACCGGGTTGGTGTCGTCGAAGCGCAGGTTGCATTTGCCGCCGTAGTCCTTCGCCACGCCGAAGTCAATCGCCATCGCTTTGGCGTGCCCGATGTGCAGGTAGCCGTTCGGCTCCGGCGGGAAGCGCGTCTGCACGCGCCCGCCAAACCGCCCGGTGCGCAAATCCTCTTCTACTGCCGCGCGAATAAAATCCAGCGCCGGCCGTTCTTCGTTTTTGATGTTGGTGTCGTCCATAGTTGCCTCTCCTTGAAAATAATGGGAAATGGGTAATGGGAAATGAGTAATGAGGCAAGGTTACTCATTACTCATTACTCATTACTCATTTCTCCTCAAAATGCCCTTATACTCGCCGCGCAGTTCATTCAAGCTGACGCGGGCCACTTGCTTTGCCATGTCCAGCGACTCGTGGATGTAGCGCCCGGATTCGTTCTGCCCACCCTTCGTATCGCTGAGGTCGCGGTTGCGCCAGTCCACGGTCACTTCTTTGATTTGGTAGCCGGCCTTTTCCCACAGATGGAGCAGTTCTACATCGTAAGCCGTCACCTTCCAGCCGGTAGGCTTGGCGACCTGCTTGAAGAATTCCAGGAAGGGAAACGCCTTGATCGCGGCCTCGCGGCGGCACGACTTGAAGCCGCACTGCGTATCGCTAATGCCGCGCAGCAGGAAAATCTGACGCATTAAGCGGAAGGCGACGCTGCCGAGCTTACGCAAGATCGAGAAGCCCTCGCGCGTCATGCCCCGCGAGCCGATGACCACGTCGTAGCCCTGGTCGTACCACGGCAGCAGTTTGTTCAGTTCAGGCAGCGGCGTGGATTGATCCATATCGGTGAACAGCACGATTTCGCCGCGCGCGCGCTGGATGCCCTCCCAGACTGCCGCCGGTTTGCCTCCATGCGGAATGTCGTATAGCGTGAAGCCGGGCTTGCCGGCGACGAAGTCGGCGACGAGCTGGCGGCTGTTGTCGGTCGAAGCGTCGTTGACAATGAGCACTTCCCAGGTATACGTCTGCGCCTGCACGTACTGGAGTACCTCGTTTAACACGCCGTGCTCCAGGTTTTTCTGTTCGTTGTAACAAGGAATGATAATGGAAATAAAGAGGGTTTCAAGCGTCATTATGGTTTATCCTTAGCCGAAAATTGAACTTATTGAGCAAGTATAGCACGCTTGAGGGTTTCAACAAACAAATACTCTAAACGAAAAATATATATTACCGCTATATGAGGTCCTAGAATTGATTCTACGTGGTTTGGCAGCGAAGTCCCACCGGGATAGCCGTTCACCGAAATGGAAAATTGCCACGCCCAAGCAGATTGGCGAATCCGACATTCCAATATATGATCTTATAGTTGTGAGGCTCAGTAGATCAAAAATTGGGTTCGTAGTAACCGCTTTAGCGGTCTCTGAGACGGCTGAAGCCGTTACTACCAGCCTAAAATTTGATCTACTGAGGCTATGAAGATAACCCAATAGTGGCTAACAACGATACGGTTGGGTGTGGGAACAAAGCGCGTAGTTGCATAGCGGCAAGCACAAGTCAACACAGAAGGAGTATAGCCATGAGTCATAAATTCGCGTCTTGGGTATTCGTCGGTGTTGGTCTGTTGGTTGGCATTGGGGCGAGCATTATCCATCCCGTTCAACCGGGCCAAGCAGTAAGTACCACGGCTGTTCACTTAGCATCCGTTCACGCCGTGGGTGATGTCCCGTGGACTGTAGCCCCCAGTCCAACTACTAACGACCTACATTCAGTCGCTATGGTTTCAGCGACAGATGGGTGGGCAGTAGGCGATGGCGGCGTTATCTTGCGTTGGGATGGACATAGCTGGACCGCGTTTTCCAGCCCCACTACAAATCCCTTATCCGCCGTCACGATGGTTTCGGCCACCGACGGCTGGATCGTCGGCGGGTTTGGCACCATCCTGCGCTGGAATGGGAGCGCGTGGACGGCTGTCAGCAGTCCGAATAACACCTCACTCAAATCGGTGGCGATGGTTTCGGCCACGGACGGCTGGGCGGTCGGCGGCATTCCCCTGACGACCAATGGTTCCATTCTGCGCTGGAATGGGACGTCGTGGACAACGGCGGTCATACCAGCCACCGATTGGCTGTGGTCGGTTTCAATGGCTTCGGCGATTCACGGCTGGGCAATGGGAGAGATGAGTGAAATTCTGTACTGGAATGGGAGTTTCTGGGCCATTGTGTCCAGCGTCCCAAATAGTAGTGTTGAAGCTGTGGACATGCTCTCTACTACAGACGGTTGGGCAGTCGGGTGGAGTATTTGGCGGTGGAACGGCAGTACGTGGACAGAATTCGGTTCAGCCCCTACCAGATTGCACGCGGTGTCAGTAGCTTCCGCAACAGAGGGTTGGGCGGTTGGGTATCAAGGGGCCATTGTGCATTGGAATGGCAGCACCTGGTCATCCGTGACCAGCCCGGTGACAACTACGCTGTGGTCTGTGGCGATGGTTTCCGACAATGCCGGGTGGGCCGTAGGCGAGAGTGGCACGATCGTGCGTTACGGGGGGCAGACCTTCTCGGTGTACTTGCCGGTGGTCTTGAAGTAGCCTTGAGATGGCGGTCTCACAAAACTCATCTTTCAGCATCTGAGAGCCGCACTGAAGTTATGAAGGTAAAAAGGCAAATGTTGCCTGCAACTATGGCGCAGTAGAGTTTAACAGGAGGTCGGTAATATGGCGACGGCAAAAATCACAGGAAAATACGTTATCCCACCTGGCCCAGAATGGGTACACGACGCGGTTTTTTATCAGATTTATCCACAAACGTTTTACGATGCCAATGGGGACGGCATTGGCGATTTACAGGGCATTATCGAGAAATTGGATTATGTGAAAAGTCTCGGCGTGGATGGTATCTGGATCAATCCGTTCTTCGTCTCGCCCTTCTACGATGCCGGCTATGACATCTCCGATTACACCCAGGTGGCCCCCAGATATGGCGCCAATGCAGACGCCAGGCGTCTTTTTGATGCAGCGCACCAACGGGGGTTGAAGGTGCTGTTTGATTTCGTAGCCAGTTACACCTCCATCGAACATCCCTGGTTCAAAGCGTCCTGCAAACAGGAAAAGAATCAATATTCCAACTGGTACATTTGGACGGAAAGCACCTGGGAACCCGCGCCGGAGGCGTTTAAGGACCGGTTCATCCAGGGCTATGCCCGTAGGGATGGGCAATTCATGCGCAACTTCTATTGGTGTCAGCCCGCACTGAACTTTGGCTTTGCCAATCCCCAACGCTCCTGGCAGTTGCCGATGGATCATCCCGACGTGCTGGCCCTGCGCGCGGAATTGATCAGGGCGATGCGCTTCTGGATGGATATGGGGGCGGATGGCTTCCGGGCGGATATGGCCGGCGCGCTGGTCAAATCCGAGCGCGTCGAGGGCGACGACCAGTTTTTCCGCACCCGAGACGAGGGGACGAAGAGCTTCTGGCGGGAGATTCGCCACATCTTTGACACTGAATACCCGCAAGGTTTTATGATCGCGGAGTGGTCCCATCCTGAGTCGGCGTTGGATGGGGGGTTTCATGGCGACTTCCATCACTGGTTCGACGGCTACAACGACCTCCTCCAGAAGGAAAGCTGGCGGATCCTTAACGGCCGTTCTGAGGGACACAGCTTTTTTGATCGCGAGGGCCAGGGCAATATTGTCAACTTCTTGCAAAAATACCTCGCGCAATATCTGGCTACCCGGGATAAGGGCTATATCTCCTTGCCGCTGGGTAATCATGATCTGGCGAGATTGGCAAACCGGCGCACGGACGACGAACTGGAGATGATCTTCGCCTTTCTGTTGACCATGCCGGGCGTCCCCTTTATCTATTACGGCAACGAGATCGGTATGCGACAGTTAACGTCAGATTTACCGCACGTCGAAGGCGCGTACAAACCCCGGGCCGGCGCGCGGACGCCGATGCAGTGGGCCAAGGAAAAGAACGCCGGTTTCTCTACCGCCGCGGCGGATAAGCTGTATCTGCCGGTGGACCCCGCCGCAGATTTTCCAAATGTAGCCGCACAGGAAGGCGATCCTGACTCCTTGTTGAACCGCGTCAGGGCGCTCATCCAACTAAAAAAACAAGAAAAGGCGCTGGCCGCCTACGCCGAATTTGTGCCGATCTTCGCCCAGGAACACGCCTACCCCTTTATCTATGCCCGCGCGGCCGGCAATGAGGCGATTTTGGTAATCCTGAATCCGGCCGGGCGGAAAGCAGAGGCCGAGTTTGCGTGCAATCTTGATCTGACCGAGCGAAGGCTATTGGCGGGACAAGAACTAAAGCTGACGGCGAAAGGGGATGCGTTCACGGTTGCGGTTCCGGCACTGGGTTACGCGGTTTATAAGTGCCGATTGGCTTGACAAGATAGTATCTTTATGGCTGTGAGGGTATGCGGGAATAGCTGTCAGTGGTAGTTGGCAGGGCACGCTAGAGATTCGAAGGAGGTATCTATGATAGCGTATTGTGGCATCCAGTGTGATCAATGTCCTTCCTACCAGGGGACGATAACCGGGGATGAGACGCTGCTCGCCAAAATGAACGCAGAGTTTGGCACTGCGCAAACGGATGCGATTGACTTTGTCTGCCTGGGTTGTAAGTATCCCGACGTGAGCCTTATCGCCACAGATTGCGCCGCGTGCGCCATCCGCGCGTGTGCGCAGGCGAGAGGCAAGGATTTTTGTGCGATTTGCGCCACATACGCCCCCTGCGACACCGTCAAACCTTACCGGGGCGACGGCACGTCGCCGCGCGATAGAATGAACGCTTTCCTACGCGCCAAGTACCTGCGCGCAACGTGAGGTGATGCGGGTAAGGGCATAGATTGTCACTGATAAAATGAAGTCGGCCCGTGATTGCCCCCCGATGCCTTCTTCAACGTTGGCGCCGATGCTCGTGCCGCTGCGGAGGATTTGCTTCGATAGCACAAACTCTCTTTTTGTCGCCGTCAGGTGTTGATAAAGCCGAATAGTCCGCACCGCGAAAGTATAGCTCTTCTCCTGCCCCACCTTTTCAGTCTTCATTTCCGTGCCAATTATGAATTAGGAATTAAGAATTAATAATTATTAATTTGTAATTATTAATTATCCCACACGCGGGCAAGCACGGCCTCGATTTTGCGCTCGAAGCGGGTGATGAGTTCGCGGTTGGCTTCCACAAGTCGTTGTTCGGCTTCGATTTCGGCGACGATGACGCGTTGGGTTTCGAGAGGTGGGAGGGGGATAGTAAGTTCGCAAAGAATACTTTGAGAGAGATTTCTAATATTTGCACCCCGCCCCACTTTCTTAATTCCTTCGGCAAAATCTCTGGATTTGAAGAGTTGAGCATAGAACAGTGGCAATGCGCGCTCATCTTCAATCCGTGCCCGAATAGTGAAACCGGAAAATGTGGTTGGCTCTTCGAGGGGCGGGACAATTATTGAGCGTCCGACGAGATCAGGATTGCCATTAGAGCGAACGAATAGAATGTCTCCGGCCTTGACTAAATACTCTTCTGTAGGTGGTGCATTCAAATGAACCTCACCCAAACTCCTTAATGGAGCATAGAGATGATCCTGAAAATCACCGACCCCAATAATTTTTACTGTGTATCCAGATGATGCTCTTCCAAAATTGAGACCGTTCTTGAAAGAACAAATTTCTCCCAACTCGACCAACGGCCACTCCGGATCAACGTGGATATGCGGGCGGTAGGCATCGAGGACGGCGCGCGCGCCATCCATGACGCGCTGGTAGCCTTCGATTTCGGCGACGATTTCGCGCTGGATTTCGAGGGGCGGGAGGGGGATGTGAAGTTGGTAAGCATCGTTGCGGTTCAATCCTGGAACACCCGCTTGAACATTTACGCTTCTTAAGTCAAGTTTTTTTAGAGCGTGAAATAGGTATTTTAGCAATATACGATCTTCGTCTTCGAGTTTTACGTAGAAAGTCGTGTCAATGGGAAATCCATTTTGGCCCGAATAATGAACTTCCCCCGCAGACCCTTTTCGCCCAATGACCAAGAATGGCGCTTCTACTAAATACTCATTATGAAAACCAACGATCCCATTTGAACCAAAAACTGGGTAATCACCAGGAACGCGATTAGATTCTTTTAATGCTTTTCCATATTCAAAAGCACAGATTTCTCCCAACCTCACAAATTCGTAATCCGTAATTCGTAATTCCGCTTCCCTATACCTCTCCCCGCTCAAGTTATATTCCCCATTCGCGGCAATCTGCGCCTTAGAAGCCACGATCACATTCGGCAGCCCCTCAAACTTTCCGTGTTTTCCGTGTATTCCGTGGTCAATCCATTCCCGCAGCAGCCCCAACACCTCCGGCAGATCGTTTTGCTCAATGGGGCGGCGTTGCGCGCCCAGGCCAAACCCGTCGTTTTCCACCTTGAAGAACGCGATGGCGTCACGCTGACGGGCGCGGGACTTGTCGAGAATGAGGATGGAGGTCTTCACGCCGGAGTAGGGCTGAAACACGCCTGCCGGTAAAGAGACAACGGCGACCAGCGCGGTCTCCACCAGCATCTTACGCAACTGTTTGTAAGCGGTCTGGCTCTGAAAGATGACGCCCTCCGGCACAATAATCCCGGCGCGGCCTGCCGGCGTGAGGTGTTCGGCCATATAGTCCACAAACAACACTTCGCTGCGCTTGCTCTTGACCGAGAAGCGTTTGTGCGGTTTGATGCCGCCTTTCGGAGACATAAAGGGCGGGTTCGCCAGAATCACATCGGCCACTTCGTTCCACCGCTCCTCAGAGGTCAACGTGTCGTATTCGTAAATGCGCGGGTCGGCAAAGCCGTGCAGATAGAGGTTGACCAGGGACAGCCGCACCATATCCGGCGAGATGTCGTAGCCCCACAGATTGCGCCCTAACCGCCCGCGCTCGTCGGGCGTCAGGGTGGAAATTGACATGGATGGACAGGATACCCAGGATTTTTCTTTTTTATCCTGTCCATCCTGTGTATCCATGTTCATTGTATTGGCCGCAAGGATGTGTTTGTAGGAGGAGATGAGGAAGCCCGCCGTGCCGCACGCGGGGTCAAGAATCGTCTCGTGCTTTTGCGGGTTGATGACCTCCACGATGAAGTCAATGATGTGGCGCGGCGTGCGAAACTGCCCGGCGTCGCCCTGAGAACCCAACACGGAGAGCAGGTACTCAAAAGCATCACCCAACCGTTCCGAGTGATCGTAATTGAATTCGTCAATGGTTTTGAGGAAAAGTTTCAGCGTTTCAGGGTCGCGGTAGGGCAGGTAGGCGTTCTTAAAGATGTTGCGAAAGAGCAGCGGCACGCCAGGGTTTTCCGGCATCCGCGTGATGGCTTCGGCATAGAGGTTAAGGGTTTCGTGCCCGCCGAGGCCGGGATACATCAGTTTAGCCCACCCGTAGCGGGCGAAGTCACCGGCGAAGAACTTGCGCTTGCCGCCCAGTTCCTCGGATTCGGCGTCCATATCGTCCATAAACTTGTAGATGAGGGCAATCGTAATTTGCTCCACCTGCGATTTAGGGTCGGGCACTTTGCCCACCAGGATGTCGCGGGCGGTGTCAATTCGGCGTCTGGTTTCAGCGTCTAGCATAACTATCCTTTTTTAACATGGATGGACAGGATAGACAGGATTTTTTTTGTTTTTATCCTGTCCATCCTGTCCATCCATGTAGATTATGTAGTGAACTGGTTTAGCGGCACGTAGTCTTTGATGTATTCAGGAATCCGCTCGCGGTAGTCGGCGGGAACGGCGCGCAAGTCGCGGGCGGAGAAGATCGGGTTGGTGGCGAGGTCGGTGTACTGGCCGCTTTCAATGATGGCGCGAATCTGGTCGCTGCTGGCGTAGGCTTTGAAGAAAGTCCGCAGGGCGGGAATGATCGCCGCGTCGGTAAGCTGGTAGTCGGCAATGAACTTGGCGAATTCTTCCTCAAGCAATTCGTCTTTGGACTTGAAGCCCGGAATCAGCCCAAACACTTTTTCCAGGATTTCCCGCAGGGTGAGGCGGCGGTCTACGGCGGCGGCCTTGCGGAGTTTGTCGAGCGTGTAGTATTCTTCCGGCTTGTTCAACACCTCGCGCTGCACGTACTCCACGGCCCGCTCCAACTCCCCCGCCTCCACCGCCGCGGCCACGACCGGATCGGCGCGCACGGCGGTCTCGAATTTCTCGTAGAACATCCGGTCAATCTTCATCCCCTCGTAGCCGACCGTTTCTTCTTTGATACTGGCGAGGATGTCGGTGCCCAGGTGCTCGTAAGCGCCTATGACAACGCCCGGCGCTGGCTCTCCCGCAGGACTTGAGGGAGCGGCAGCCGGGGCCACGGGCAGGCGGAGCACTTCATCGTAATTGTAATCTTCCTCAAAATACTCGCAGTTGGCGAAGAAGTCAAAGAGCTTGTAGGCGGTCTTTTCCGGCTGCGCGACGAGCGCGGCGTAGTCGGCGTCTTGCAGTTCCGCCAGGAAATTGTGCCGCCGCGTGCCGCGCCCTTTGATCTGGATGAAGTCGGTAGGCGAGAAGATCGGGCGGAACAGTCCCAGGTTCAGCACGTCCGGGCAATCGTAGCCGGTGGTCATCATCCCTACCGTCACGCACACGCGGGCTTTGCTGGTCTTGTAGGTGGGGAGGAAGTTGCCCGATCCCATCAAGCGATTGTAGGCAAAGTTGATCGTGAACTGCTGCGCGTCGGGAATGAGCGACGTAACCTGCACGGCAAAGTCGGACTGATATTTGCCAGGATACATCCGGTCGGCCATTAGATTCAAGGTCTGCGTGAGGCGGGCGGCGTGATTCTGGCTGACGGCAAAGATGATAGACTTGCCGATCTCGCCGCTGATAGGGTCGCGCAGGGCGTTTTCCAGAAAGAGCTTGCAGAAAAGCTGGTTGGTCGCGTCGGAGAAGAAGCGTTTTTCAAATTCGCGCTGTTTGAAGGTCTCCGTCTGCTCCTCGCCCTCGTCGTCGCGGAATTCGACGACAAAGCCCTCATCCGAAAGCAATTTGGCGGTGACGGCGGTGCGGGCGTCCACCACCGTCGGATTGATGAGGTAGCCATCTTTGACGCCATCAATCAGCGAGTAGCGGAACGTGGGCTGTCCGCCGGAACACCCGAACGTGCGGTAGGTGTCGAGCAGCAGGCGGCGCTCCCACTCGCGGGGGTCGCGGGTGGTGGGGGAAGCTGTATCAAAGTGTTTGAGGTAGTCGCGGGGCGTGGCCGTGAGGCCGAGCTTGTAGCCGATGAAGTAGTCAAAGACGGCGCGGGCGTTGCCGCTGATAGAGCGATGCGCTTCGTCCGAGATAACGAGGTCAAAGTCCGTCGGTGAGAAAAGCTGGCGGTATTTGTTGTTAAAGAGCAGCGATTGGACGGTGGTGACGACGATCTCCGCTTTGCGCCACTCGTCGCGGGTTTCTTTGTAGATGACGGTGGCGTAGTCGTTTTTGAGGTAGGCGTCGAGGGCTTTCTTCGCCTGATTTTCCAGTTCCAAACGGTCTACGAGAAACAGCACGCGCCGCGCATTGCCGGTGCGGAGAAAGAGGCGGCAAATCGCGGCGGCGGTGAGGGTCTTGCCGGTGCCGGTCGCCATTTCAAAGAGGAAGCGGTCGTTGCCGCCCGCGACGGCGGCTTGCAGGGCGTGAATGGCGCGCAGTTGGTAGGGGCGCAGGAAGCGCAAGCCGTTGTTGGCGATGAAGTCCGGGCGTTCTGCCGGGTTCTTCCAGGCGGCTTCGGCGGCGTAGCCGGGGCGTTGGCTGAGGACGATGTAATCCGCTTCGACGGTTTCGCTGATCAGCCGATGGGGGTCGGGTGTGACGCGCTGGTAGCCGGTAACGGATTCGGGCGTGGGGAAAGCGGTGATAAGGTAGGGATTGCCTCGGTCAATGTCCCAAAAATAGTGCAGGTTGCCGTTGGAGAGGATGATGAAGCGGCAATTGAGGGAACGGGCGTATTTGCGGGCTTGCTCTTTGCCAATGAGCGGGTCTTTGTCCTCGGCTTTGGCTTCGAGGACGATAAACGGGTAGCCCTTTTCGTTCAGCAGGAGAAAGTCTACGTAGCCCTTCTTCGCCTTCTCGAAGTTCTCGCCCAGGTCGTCCAGGTCGCGGGACTGGAGGGTAACGCTCGGCTCAAGCTGGATGTTGGCCGGGGCGTTGCCGTCAGGGAAGAAACGCCAACCGGCAGCTTCCAATAAGCGATTGATTTTGATGCGGGCAGTAGCTTCTTTTTTGGTCATAAGATGTCAGAAAACCTTTCTGTCGCCATAGAGTAAAACGTCGGGGTAGCTTACATACCTTGTGTGTTCTCGTTCACTGTTTCTATCACCCGGAAAGAAAACCTGACAGTGCAACTCGTGGATAGGCGGAACACTCTTAAAATACAGGGCCAACTTTAATTACTCCTTATAACTCTCAGTTAGAACATCCTCCAACCAACGAGAGAATCTTATCTGCTCTTGATATGTAGCCTGGCATTCCGACAGCTTCTCAGATGGTGAACGATACAAGCGTGTCTCTAGTCTTGTCGTTTCCAACACTTCTTCATCGTCGAAGATCACCAGATTCTTCAGTACGTCTCTTTGAGGAGGCAAATCTCCCTGAGTTACATCCTCTGTCCAAAGAATTCGAACTTTTATATTATCCTTGGCTTGCCGTTGCAGAATTCTAAGGACTCGTTCATCCCATACTCCATCTACTATGGTCTCACTTCGCGGAAGTATGAAGATGCGTTCAATATTCACACCTCTCTCAATGGCTTCCAGGTTGAGCCTGTACCACGTCCGCAGTCGCGATCCCTCCCACCTGTAGATCGTGTCCTTTGTCTCACTGTAGTCAGAAGCATGGATGGAGAGTTTTACTTCCTGAAGTAACCGCATTGACCGGATCGATGCTATATGTGATGGAATTTCGCCAGTACTTAGTGCCTTTGCCAACTTGGAGACCTCATACTGTAACTCTGGAACATCAATATTCGTCACCATGTGATACAGTTCGAGTCGTTCTCCCAGTTCCTCTTTGATCTTCGTCTCTAGGTTCTTCTCCAGAAGTGTGACTGCCAGTGTAATTAATGCACCCGTTGCGAACGTCAGATAAGTTCCCTCGGGGGTTAGTTGAAGAACATACTCAGCAATCAATGTGAGTACTAACGTCACAACAAGGCTTACTAAGGCTAGTGTGTACTCTCGAATTAACTTCATAATCCCCTCCTGATATTCGCCAACATTTTACTTGTCATTGCGAGTCAAAGCTTCCATCTATGATCAAGCCGCATAACGATATAAAGCCCTGGGTACGACAACTTGTCTTGTGCATCAAACTTCTGGAATAGGGGTTGGAGAGTTGGCTTACGCCCTACTCATACCCAAGTGTGCATAAATCCGTACTTTCTGTAATTGTAGTCAGAAACAAATTTCTATCAACTTACCCCTATAAGTTTACAGAAATATCGTACCCCAACCAAAACCGGCCTGATTGCTCTTTCAAGCCACAAACAAATCGCCCCCGGCGTGTTCACGCGCGGGGGCGAGGGAAGGTGAAGCCACCACTACCGGCTTTGCGCTGTCAGCACCCGCGCCGCTTATGCTCCACAACGACGGCCGCGCCCACCAGCGCCAGCCCGCTCAACAGCCAGCCCCAACCCGGCGTCCGTCCTGAAAGACTCTGCATACGGACAGCGGTGGCTCGATCATAGCCGCGCAGTTCGGTTACGTCATACGACGACGTCCCCCCATTGGGACAGAAACCATTTCTGACTTCAGCCTGCACCACCGGGTTCTGGTTCATACAAGTCGCCCAACTAATGCTGCCGCTAGTATTCGTTTTGGCCTCGGCATAACGGCCCACAAACTCACCATCGGTGGCCGGGTTGGTATCATAAGGCGTGCTGGCATTGCCATTCACGTCGTAATAAGTATCGCCGGGATTCATTTCCATCACTTTGTCTTCCGCATCGGTAACGTCGCCATCCCCGTTACAGTCCATCTTGACACAGATACGCACGCCCCCAGAGGTGCGCAGTGCCGCGACCGTACTCACCCCGAAATAGTAAGTCGTGGGCGAGGCCGCGTCGCTATTCACCCAAAACGTGTCAATGTCGAGATCGTCATCCACCCCGGCGTCGTCGCCGTCCACGCGCATCTCCGCGCCCCAGTTCGCGTCCCACGCGCCGTCGTTGGTGTTGATCACCGCGATAGCCGCGTTGACAATCACCGGCAGACCGCCGATCAACATCAGACACACCCCCAGTAGAATGAGCAGACGAGAATACCAGCCAAACTTACGGGATTGCTGCTGAATCATATACCACCTCCTTACAATGGCTAACTAAGATTTGGACTCTACGCTTCATTGTAGTCAAAACTCACTATCTATCAACTTACTCTCATAAGGATACAGAAATTTCTAAACTCGTTTCTAAAAAGCGCGTAATTTTTCTGTGCTGATAGCAGCAGTTATCTTTAGGAGGCATCGCGGGGACGACGCCGACAGCGGCCTATCGGTGTGGTCGTGCCGGAACAAGCCGAAATCATCCGCAAGGTATTTCTGTGGTTTATCGAGGGGTTGAGCGCCACGCAAGTTATCATTCGGATCAACGCCTCTGGGGACCTTAACGCCGGGAGACCTGAAACATTATCATAGGACTTACGCAAGGATGGCGCTTTTACACCGCAGAGCACGCTGAGGGCGCTGAGACCCTATAAAAATCTCTGCGTGTTTTGCGTGCTCTGCGGTAAATTTTCACTGGTTTGCGTAAGTCCTGTTACTTGACCGGCGGTTCAGAGGCAACCGGCGCCTTCGGCTTGCGCCGCTTGAAGATCAGGCCCAGCAGCTTGATGAGGATGAACAGCACCAGGCCGATGAAAGCGAAGACGGGCACGACCCAGACTACAATCCAGATCAGCGCGTCTACCAGGAATTGGAAGGTGTTGATGAGCGCCTCGGCCGCACGCTTGAGTGTGCCGCTAGGTCGCCACCCGGCGATCTCCATCGGACGCGACATCTCGTCGGGCGTCAGTGTTACGGTGATGGTCGCCATTGCGGCCATGCGTTCCAGGTATTGCATCCGGCCCTTCGTCTGCTCGATCTCCTGCTGCGTCGCGCTTAATTGCTCGTAGACGGCCAGCACGGCTTCGGTGTCCTCGGCCTGATCCATCAATTCTTCCAGCCGAGCTGCCTTCGCTTCCAACGCCTTCAGCCGGGATTCCAGGTCTACGTATTCCTGCGTCACATCCTGGCTGCCGATGGTCTCGCTGCTGATTTCGAGCGCCATCGCGCGCAGCGCCGCCATCGCCTCGTTGAACTTCTCGGCAGGGACGCGCACCGTCAGGGTGATGCGCATCAGGCCACCTTCGTAGGCGTAGCTGCTGGCGTTGCTGATGTAGCCGCCCCATTCGCTCGCCAGCGTCGTGATCTTCTCTTGCGAGGCGACGGTGTCTTCCACCACCAGCGCGATCTCGCCGTTGTAGATGATCATTCGATTGACGGTTTCGCCTACGGACGGACTTGGCTCCTGCGCCGCCGGCGCGCCGCCGTTGACCGTCGAACTAGCCGATTTGGCCTCGTCGGCGGCCCATTCCGAATCACTTACCGACGATATATCCCTGGCCGGCTCCATCGTCGGAACCGCCTTACTGGCGCCACACCCCACTAACAGTCCTACTAACACCAACAGACATAAAACCATTCTAGCTTTCATTGCAAACCTCCCTCTGTCGAATATGCGGTTAAGACGTCACAATACTTATCCAAGTTCCGATAGGCAAACCTCCGAGCTAGTATAGCTCGGAGGTTTTATATCAAAAATCCGAAACCCAGAAATCTCTATCGGCCCATTGCCAGCCGATCAATCAACCGCACCGGCAGATCGCGGGCGCGCATCCGCTCCTGGGTGATTTCGACCGCGTAGGGGACGCGGCGCGGCGTCCACAACCACGTCTCCGTGTCCAGAATGGCGTAGCTGGCCTGCGGATTGCCGTCGCGGGGCTGCCCCACACTGCCGGGGTTGATGATCATCCGCCGCCCCTCCAGTGACAATGGCGACTCCAGGTCGGGCAAGAAGATGCGCGACTGCTCCACTTCCGCTTCCCATTCAAACATCATCGGCAAATGCGTGTGGCCCACCAGGCACAGCTCAAAGTCATACTTCATAAAATTCTCTTTGGCCGAGCGCATATCCACCAGATATTCCCAAATTGG
The DNA here is from genome assembly GCA_034429475.1 of Anaerolineae bacterium. Classification (GTDB taxonomy): domain Bacteria; phylum Chloroflexota; class Anaerolineae; order B4-G1; family SLSP01; genus JAKQHY01. The sequence continues at coordinate 19,352 of DAOUGD010000344.1, read as the reverse complement.
CTCGCGCGGACTGCCATGCGCCAGGAGCACTTTCTCCCCAACCCGCAGCGTCTTGGGCAGTTCTGTGAGGAAAGTGGTGTTATCCGGCGTCAATTCCTGCCGGGTCCAGTAGAGCGCCTGGCGCGCGTCGTTGTTGAAAATGTACAGGTCCGCCCGGCCAATGGCCCCCCAGTCGTGATTGCCGGCGATGGCAACGTACTCGAATTCCCGGATACGCTCGATACACTCGTTGGGGTTTGGCCCGTAGCCCACGATGTCCCCCAGGCACATGATTGCGTCAAACGGTTGCGCGTGCGCCAAAACAGCCTGCAAAGCCGGAAAATTGCCGTGGATGTCGGAAATGACTACATATCGCATAACGTTACCACCCCTTAGTGAAATACTTTTTTCATCATAAATCATATTGTCATAAAATCAAACGCGCAGGCTTACATCGCCCACCGCGAAGGACTGCACGCGGCCATCGGGCAAGCGCACGAGCAGCGCGCCGGTCGCGTCCACATCTTCCGCCACGCCCGCCACTGCCTGGGTGGGGGTGTGGACCGTGACGGGCTGTCCCAGCCACGCCAGCCGCGCGCGCCAGGCCGGCCACAGGTCAACGCCCTGACGAAGCTGTGCGCGCCACGCCTCCACCCGCGCCAGGAACACATCCAGCAGCGCGACGCGGCTGACAACGCGCCCGGTTTCTGCCAGGAGACTGGTCGCATGAGGGGCCAGCGCGGGCAAATCGGCCGGCGGCGCAGCCACATTCAGCCCGATCCCCACCACCAGGAAGGCCGGCGCGCCGTTTTCCAGCCCGACCTCGCTGAGCATCCCGGCCAATTTGCGCCACGTCCCCGGCTCCGTCACGATCAAGTCGTTCGGCCACTTGAGGGCCGCCGCCAGCCCGCCCACCGTCTCCACCGCCTCGACCAGCGCCAGCCCGCAGAGCATCGTGACCCGCGCCGCGAAATGGGCAAACGGCTCCGGGGGGCGAAACAACAGCGACATCAAGAGACCCGTCCCCGGCGGCGACTCCCACCGCCGCGCCAGCCGCCCGCGCCCCGCCGTCTGTTCGTCGGCCAGCACGAGCAAGCCCTCCGCCGCGCCCTGCTGCCCGGCGGCCAGCGCCGCGTCATTGGTGGAGCCAATCTGCGGCCAATACTGCACCGTCCAGCCGGTTCGCCGATAGGTTGCCAACTCGGTCATTGTTGCAGCTCCGGCGCGAAATTTGTCACCCACTGCAACGCGCTGATCGCGTTCCCGTTCACCCATAGTTCCCAATGCAGGTGCGGGCCGGTAGACATCCCCGTATTGCCCAGCGCGCCGATCCGGTCGCCCGGCGCGACGCGCTGTCCCACCGTCACGTCAATCCGCGAGAGGTGCCAGTAGCCGGAGACGACGCCCCAACCGTGGTCAATGAGAATGGCGTTGCCCCGCACCACCAGCGGCTCGGCCAGAACGACGACGCCGGAGGCCGGCGCGAGAACCGGCGCGCCGGTTTCGCCCTGGAAGTCGGTCCCGTCGTGGTAACTGGTGAAGCCTGCGCCGTAGGAACGCCGCGAGCCGAAGTACGACGTGACCGACGCCTCAATGGGCCGGCGGAAGGGGTATTCCCATAGCCGCTCCGGCGTGCGCAACGTCCGTAACTGAGCGATTTTGACGCGCTCGTTTTGGCTCAACTGTGGATCGAGGAGCGATTGGCGGCTCGGCGGCAGATCGATCCGCTCGTAGTCGTAACGGCCACGCGTGACCTGGAGCGGCACCGGGAGAACGATCAGGCCAGCGTCAGTCTGAAGTTGTAGGGTGACGGTGTGGCGGCCCGGCGTCGCCAATGGCGGGATGGCGACCAGCGCGATCCAGGAGGCGGCGTCCCGCGCATAACACGGCGCCACGCCCTCCAGATAAATGACCTCACACGAGGAGGTGACCGCCGTGGTCAGCGCCAGAATGGCCGTGTTGCCGCGCGCCACCGGCTGCGGGGACACATTGAGGGCGGTCACAGGGTAAGGCAGCGCCGGCGTCGCCGGGGCATCCGTTGGCAAAGTCAGGAGGTCTCCGGCGTATGCCGGACGCGGATTCAAATCCAGCACGCGCCAATAGGGCAGGCCCTGCCGCAGCGCCGTGAGCAGGCGCGGCTCGGGAGAGACGGCTAACGTCACCTGCGCCGGCGCCAGGGGGGGCAAATACAGGGATTGCCCGACCAGCAGCGTATCCGGGTTGAGCAGGGTATTGGCGCGGGCGAGGTCTTCCCAGGGCATACCGGCGCGGCGCGCGAGGCTACTCAATGTTTCTCCCGCCGCCAGGGGGCGCCATGCATAAGCCGGGTGAGAATTTGCGGGGAAAATGAGGCGTTGACCCGAGTAGATGCGGCGCGGGTCTTGCAAGCTATTGAGACGCGCCACGGTCGCCGTGTCTGTCCCGAAGCGCGCCGCCAGCGCGGGCAGGGCGTCGCCTGGTCGCACGGTGTAAGTCAGGGGCGGCGGCGCATCCTGCGCGGCGGCCGGCACCGCCGCCAACAGCGCCAGGAGACACCCCAGAAGGAACGTGAGTTTCTGTAGCTTCACACTGTCGGCTCGATGGTCAGCCGTTCCCCAATTTTAACCCACGTTAACAGTTCCGGCGTCGCTTCGAGGTAGTAACGCGCGGCAGCGCGCGGCGCATAGTAGGGCCGGAAGGGTTTGGCAAGTTGAGCGTCCACCACCACGCCGTCATCTGCCAACCACACCACGCCAATATCGAAGAAGACGAAAGCCATGTGAATGGACGTTCCCATCCGGCTGGCGACCGGTTCCACAAAGAGTAATCCTTCGTCGGGCGGCAGGGAGCGACGGAAGGTCAACCCGCGCAGGCGACAGAGAAAGGTGTCGCAGCGCCGGGCGCGCAAGGGCAACGGGGTCCCGTCGCCGTGCAGGAGGCGCACCCACCGGGTCGCGGCGCTCACCAGTACCCTCCCAAATCCAACTCGGCCACCGGCCCCTGGCTGCGGTAAATGGGTAACAGGACGGTGAAGGTACTGCCCTCGTTCAAGGTGCTGTCTACCCAGACGCGCCCGCCGTGCGCCTCGACCAGGGCTTTGGTGATGGTCAGTCCGATCCCCAATCCGCCGGCCTCCAGGCTCAGGGAATTTTCCACACGGTAGAAGCGTTCCCAAATGCGATTCTGTTCTTCCACCGGAATTCCCACGCCCGTATCGGAAATCCAGATCGAGAAAAACGTAGGCTTGCCCAACGTCCCCTGGATGCCGCGCGCGCCCACCGTGATCCGCCCGTTGGGGTAGGTGAACTTGACGGCGTTGCTGAACAAATTATCGAGGATCAGTCGCAGGCGATTGGGATCCACTTCCACGGTCGGCAAATCGTTCGGGAAGTCCAACTTGACGGTCAGCATCCGCTCCTCAATGCGCTCCTGGTATCGGCTCAACATCTCGTTGACCATGTCCGTCGCGTCAGTGGTCTGATAGTTGAGGCCCACCCGCCCGCGTTCGATCTCGGCGACCGAGATGATGTTGTTGGTGAGCGAGGTCATGCGGGTGGTATTTTCGCGGATGACGCCGAGGAATTGCGCGAAGGCCGGGGGCAGTTCGCCGGCCATGCCAGAAAGCATCACTTCGGTGTACCCTTTGATGGCGGTCAACGGCGTGCGCAATTCGTGGGAGATACTGGCGATGAATTCGCGTTTCGATTCTTCGGCCAGATACTCGCGCGTGATGTCCTGCAAAATGGAGACGACGCCCAGGCGCGTCTTATCCGGCGTCAGGACGGGGGCCGAATGGACCCGAATCCGACGCTCGGAGAGATTGAACGTAGCTTCGTAGGGCTTGTCTGAACGCAACAGGGTTTCCAAATCCAACCCCATGATCAACGGGGTGGCAGCCAGAACGTCCTGGACATTTTGCCCCAGGTATTCCTCCCGCGTTCCGTCCATGATTTCTTCGGCGGCGCGGTTCATCAAGGTGAAATACCCCTGGGCGTCACTGACGAGGATGCCTTCGGCCATGCTTTCCAGGATGGCCGCCTCGCGCAAGAGTTCGGCCTCCCGCACGGTCAGCAGTTGGCGTAGTTCTTCGGCCTGCCGTTGGATGGCCTGATAAAGTTGGGTGTTTTCCACCGCCCCCGCCAGTTGGACGCCAATCGTGGTTGCCAGGGCGCCCTGCTCGTAGGTGAACGGGGGTTTGGATGACTCGTTGAGAACGACCAGCATCCCTAGCAGTCGCATTTTGCGTAACAGGGGCTGCACCAGGAGATGGCCGGCGTTGTTCAGGCCGATCAACTCAAACAGCGCGCGCACCGACTGCTCGTCGTCTTCGGCATTGAGGATGAGCGTTTCACGGTGCTGCCACACGGTTGTCAGCGCCGCGAAGGTCCGTGTGTTGATTGTCTGGGGCAGGCTTTCTTTCCACCCCAACAGGTGGTACGAAGCGGCTACGGTTAAGATTTCCGGGTTGTCGTCGGACACGAGTAGAATCAACACGGTGTCCGCCCGCAGGGCCATCGCAATATTGTCGGCCACGTCCCCCACCAACGCTCGCACGTCGAAGCCGTCGCCAATCGAGCGGGTGGCTTCGATGAGGAACAGCAATTCCTGGCTTTGGCGCAGCGCCTCGTTGCTCAGCCCCGTCAATTCCTGGCGATACAGTTGCAGGTCGTGCAGCGCCGTGCGATAGAGCGATATTGCCAACAAGGGGTAGGCGATGATGAAGAACACCCGCGCCGCGCCTTCCCCCAGGGGCCAGATCGGGCCGAGATAGCCGACGCCCAGCAGCCCCAGGAGAGCGCCTATCCCCAAGAGGACAAACGTCAGCAGAACCATCCGATCGCACTCTTGGATGGTCGCCAGCGCTGCTACCGCGGCAAAGGCGCCCACCGCTAATAGGGCGTACCACATCACCGGCTGCCACGAATGGAGGTTGTAGGTCAGCGTGAGGTTGCTCGCTTCTTGATGCCACAGAAACGACATGATCCCCAAAAATACGATCCACACCACCACGATGCCGATCAGAAGCTGCCAACCGCGTTCCGCCCAACGCCGCCAGCCGTAGGCCCACACTAGCAACAGCACCGCGAGCAATTCTTCGGCATACACCAACGGCGCGCTTAACACGGCTATGAACGAATCCATTCCGTCGTGGGTCGGCGCTATGATTATCGCGACCCCGTGGATCATCAGCACTCCCCATAGCGCCACCGCGTGCGGGAGTAAGTCCTGATTGCGCGTATGCCGCCATTCTGTCGTCACAATCCCCACGGCTGTTGTTAATCCTAGAAAGACCAACAGATTATAGACAACAGAACCGGGCAGTGGGTTTAACAGGTTTAGCAAAAATTCGAATCCCATGGCTTCTTTCTCTCCTGAGCAATGCTGGATTTGTCGGCAAAGAGCCGCAAACGCGGCGGATGAATGGGATGGTGAGAAATGGTCTACTTTAGACCGGCAACACCATAGCGCCGCAGTATGCACATTGCGCGCGCCCGAATTCCAACCATGTGACTTCGGCGGGATGGAGCGGCGCAGTACATGCCGGGCATTGCGCCGGCAAGACGCTATGGGGTGGGGACTGCGCCGGCGTCGCCGTCGCCAGGGATAGGCTATAGACGTGCAACTCGGCCTCTACGGCGGCGTGCAGGCTTTGAGCCGCGGCCACCGCGCCGCCGGACTCCAGGGTGACGCTAACTCGTTCGATGAGCGGTAGAACCGGCTGCACCGGCAGTTCTTGCGTGAGCAAGGAACGCAAGGCGCGCACGAGCTGCTCCTGCATCGCCGGGTAATCCTGTGCTTCAAGATAGGCGCGCGCCGCTTCCATATCCATTTGCACGCCGGCTCTGATGCGTCCCCGGAGATAAGCTTCTTCGGCCAGATGCGTGTAGATGGCGGCGGCGCCGGCCCAATCCCCGACCTGTTGCGACCGGCGCGCGTTGTCTAAGGCGCGCCGCACCGCCGGCAGTACCGGCTCCATCGTTTCCTGCGGGGAATGTCTTCTGCGCCCCAGGGGGCGTCTCCGAAAGATCATGGGATCCTCCCCTATCCTTCTATGGGAAAATCCACGGTTTCGCCCTTGCCATCCAGCGACGCGACCAGTTGCCGCACCTTCAAATCCACGCCATCCAGCAGTTGCTGGCAATGCGCGGCCAGGCTGCGGCCCCGTTGGTACAAGGCGACGGTTTCATCCAACGCCAAAGTTCCCCCTTCTAACTTGGCTACAATGCCTTCCAACTCGGCCAGGGCTTGTTCAAAAGATAGTTCTGTGGCGACATTCATACTTGGCTCCAATCTTTCACGAGGCAAAGACTCATTGTGATCATAGACTTATTATAGTCAGGTTTTAAGCATTGTCGAAAGGGCGGCGTTTGGTATTTGAAGCGTACCTAGTGTATAATACCGGCAGAAGCGCACGGGGGATTTTGAAAGTAGGAACAGAATAGAATCAACTCACGGTTTACCTGAAAAGGAATGTACCATGATTGAGATGACAGTGGATGCTTTACAAATGAGTCTGGTCTCGCCGCACCGCATTGTCGTTCTGCGTGAAGTGGATGCGGAGCGTTATTTGCCTATCTGGATTGGGCCGTGTGAGGCAGAGGCCATTGTCATGCACCTCAATCACGTCGAAATGCCGCGCCCGATGACGCACGATCTGCTGACCAATATTCTGGAAAGGTTGAAGGCCCGCTTGCGCTACGTCTACATCAATGCCCTGAGCGACAATACGTTCTTTGCCCAGTTGATTCTGGAGGTCAACGGGCGCGAACTGGAAATTGATTCACGTCCCAGCGATGCCATCGCTATCGCCGTGCGCATCGGCGCCACGGTGTACGTCGCCGAAGAAGTCCTGGAAGAGGCCGGCGTCGTCCCTGAACCGGATATCACGCTGGAAACGGAGAGCAGTGAGTTGAATATCTTCCGCGACTTCCTCAGCACCTTGAACCTCGACACACCGCCCTACGAGACTGCCTGACTATGGCTACCCCGGACAAAACCGTTCCCCACAACATCGAAGCCGAGGAAGCTGTCCTCGGCGCGTTGTTGATTGACCCGGAAGGCATCTTCCGGGTGTTGCCTTTCCTGCGTACCGAAGACTTCTACCTGCAAAAACACCGCTGGCTCTACGAAGCGATGCTCCGCATCCACGAGCGGCGCGACCCCATTGACTTCCTCACCCTGACGACGGAGCTGGAACAGCAGGAGCAGCTCGAAGCTGTCGGCGGCGCGGCCTACGTCTCCCAGCTCATCAACGCCGTGCCCTCCGCCATCAACATCGAACCATACGGGCGGATGGTGGAGGAGACCGCCGTGCGCCGCCGCCTGCTGGACGCCGTCAGCGACATCGCCCGCCTGGCCTACGACGAGGCGCTCCCCGTCGAGCAGGTGGTGGACAAATCGGAGCAGACCCTTTTCGGCGTCTCCCAGAACCGCGCCACGCGCGACCTTCAGCCCATCCAGGAAGTTGCCCAGCGCTACTTCGACCGCGTGGAATATCTCTACGACCATCGCGGCGAGCCGATGGGCGTCCCCTCCGGTTTCCGCGACATGGATCGCGTGTTGGGCGGCTTCCAACGCTCCGACTTGCTCATCCTGGCGGCGCGGCCCGGCGTCGGAAAGACCTCCCTGATGTTGACCTTCGCCCTGAAGGCCGCCGAGATGCGCCACACGCTGGCCTTCTTCAGCCTGGAAATGTCGGCGGAGCAACTGGTGCAGCGCATGGTCGCCGCCATCAGCCAGATTGACGCGCAGCGCCTGCGTCTGGGCCAACTACAAGATGACGAGTGGCCCCGCTTCACCGACGCCATCGCCCACCTCTCCGAACTGCCCGTCTACATTGACGACACGCCGTCCATCTCCGTGCTCCAATTGCGCACCAAGTGCCGCCGCCTCCAATCCGAGCGCGGCTTGGAAATGGTCTTCATTGACTACCTGCAACTGATGAACTCCGACATGCACTCCGACAACCGCGTGCAGGAAGTCTCCTACATCTCGCGCGGCCTCAAGGGACTGGCCCGCGAGCTTGACGTGCCGGTGATGACCGCTTCGCAACTCTCGCGCGCGGTTGAACAACGTACTGACAAACGACCTGTGCTGTCAGATTTACGTGAATCCGGCTGCTTGACGGGCGACACGCTGGTTCAACTGGCCGATGGGCAATGTGTGCCCATTCAAACCCTGGTACAGCAAACGACACCGGTACAAGTGTTGGCGCTCAATCAGAATACCTGGAAACTGGAACCGGTCTATATCCAAAAAGCCTGGGCGACGGGCGTTAAGCCGGTTTTCAAGTTACGCACTCGGCTGGGATATGAAATTCGCGCTTCCGCAAACCATCCGTTTCTGACCATTGAGGGCTGGAGTAGTCTGGAAGCTTTGAGCATTGGTCAGCACATTGCACTGCCGCGAGTGCTGCCCGCCCAAAATGCGCCCACTTTAAGTGAAGCTGAGGTAAGTTTGTTAGGCCATCTCATTGGGGATGGATGTACTTTAGCGCATCACGGGGTGCAGTACACAACCAGTGAAGAAGCAATGGCGCAACTGGTAGCGCAGCTCGCCGTTGAAGTGTTCGGAGACAAGCTCAATCCTAGAATCTCGGCGGAACGCACATGGTGGCAGGTCTACTTAAGCGCTGCGGAACATCTCACCCACAATCAAAGAAATCCCGTTGCTGAGTGGCTGGACGGTTTAGGAATATGGAACTATCGTTCCCATGAGAAACGAGTTCCGCTCGCTATGTTCTCGCAGCCGCCTTCATTGATCGGTGGTTTTCTGCAACATCTGTGGGCTACGGATGGAACTTTAGGCGTGATGGGTAAAAAACGCCCGCGCGCTATCATTACCTATGCCACCAGTAGCCCTCAACTGGCCCAGGATGTACAGTCTTTACTGCTGAGATTGGGGATCATTGGGCGACTAAGTCGTGTTCCTCAGCCCAACAAAGGTCGTGACCAATGGCACGTGACGATCACTGGCAAGCCGGATATTCTGGCTTTTCTTAAATACGTCGGCCCCCCTCCGAACAAGATCGCCAAAGCTGAGGCGATCTGGACCTTTTATGCCGAGCATGATCATAATACCAATCGTGACATCATCCCTAAACAAATCTGGCATACGCTGGTCGAACCGGCCCGCGTTGCGGCTTCATTATCCCAGCGCGAATTTCAAGCAGCCTTGGAGACACAGTATTGCGGGGGGACGCTTTACAAAACCGGACTAAGCCGTGAGCGCGCTCTGCGGGTTGGGAATGTTCTGCAAAATGAAACCCTCATCCAACTCGCCCAAAGTGACGTGTATTGGGATCAAATTACCTCTATTGAACCGGATGGCGAGGAAGAAGTGTACGATCTGAGTGTGCCAGGATTGCATAACTTCATTGCCAATAATATTATCGTCCACAATAGCCTGGAACAGGACGCGGACATCGTCATGTTTATCTACCGCGACGAGTTGTACAACGAGAACACCGAGGCCCCCAATATTGCCGACATTCTGATCGCCAAACACCGCAGCGGGCCAACGGGAACGGTGCAGCTTTTCTTTAACAAGCGGCTCACGCAATTCCTGGACGCTGCCACGCACATTTCTCCGGACGACTATCGAGGGGCAGCGTGACCCAGCGCGCCTTGCAGCATTTCTCCGGCTTCCCGGAGGGCAAAGTGGTCACCATCACCCTGCCGGACATCGTCTTCAGCGACCTGCTGCCGCGCATTGACGATCTGCTGGAATTGAAGCTCACGCTGTTGATCCTGCGCCGGCTGGCCCAGATGCGCTCGGACGCGGCGCCGTGGATCACGCCGGAAGAATTGCAGGCCGACCCGGCCGTCCAGCTCGCGCTGGGCGACGCCGCGACAACCCAGCTCGACGCGGCGCTTTCCAACGCGGTGGAACGCGGCACGCTGCTCAAAGCTGAGTGGAAATTGGCGGACGGCGGCATCGAACACCGTTATCTGGCAAACAGCCCACGGGGGCGCGCGGCCCTCAAGGCCATGCGGCGCGGGCACGAACCGGAACGCATCCTCCAACCGGCCCGCCCCAACATTTTCAGCCTTTACGAGCAAAACATCGGCCCGCTTACCGCCCTGTTGAGCGAGGACCTGATGGAAGCCGAGAAAACTTACCCGGCCGCGTGGATCGAGGACGCTTTCCGCGAGGCCGTCAGTCTCAACAAACGCAACTGGAAATACATTCACGCCATTCTGGAACGCTGGCATACGGAAGGAAAAGATGAAGGGGATAGACGAGATCGCGAAACAGATCCGCGACGCTATATTGAAGGAGAATACGCCGACCTCATCCAGCACTGAACCGCCGCCCCCCGCGCCCACCATCCCCGGCGTCGGCAAACCCGACTGCCCCATCTGCCACGGCGTCGGCTACATCCGGCTGGAAGTGCCGGTGGATCACCCCAACTTCGGCAAGCTCTACCCGTGTAGTTGCCGCCTGGCAGAAATCCAGGAACAGCGCGCCGAGACGCTGCGCTCTTTCGGCAGCCTGGAAGCGCTGGAACGCCTCACGTTCGAGACCTTCCATCCTGAAGGACAGGGAATCCCCCCAGAACGCCAGGAAAACCTGCATCGCGCCTATGACACCGCCCGCGCCTATGCGCAGCATCCCAACGGCTGGCTGTTCATCCGGGGCGGCTACGGCTGCGGCAAGACGCACCTGGCGGCCGCCATCGCCAACACCGCGCTGGCTCAGGGCCAACCCGTCATCTTCGTCACCGTGCCGGACCTGCTGGATCACCTGCGCGCCGCTTACGCGCCCACCAGCGGCGCCCGGTACGATCAACGTTTCAATCAAGTGCGCACCATCCCCCTCCTGCTGCTCGACGACCTGGGCACGGAAAACACCACGCCCTGGGCTTTGGAAAAGCTCTTCCAACTGCTCAACTATCGCTACATGACCCACCTGCCCACCGTCATCACCACCAACCACGCCCTGGAAGAGCTGGAGCCGCGCCTGCGCTCGCGGCTGGCCGATTCGGAATTAGTGCAGATCGTCACCATCCTGGCGCCGGACTATCGCCAGGCGGGCATAGACGCCGGCCACTCCGACCTCAATACCCTGCCGCTTTATCACGACATGACATTTGAATCCTTCGATCTGCGGCATGGGGAGCTGGATCGGGAGCAGATCAAGAACCTGGAGCGCGCGTTGGATCTCGCGCACACCTACGCGGCTCTGCCGGAAGGCTGGCTGACCCTCACCGGCCCTTACGGATGCGGCAAAACCCACCTGGCGGCCGCCATCGCCAACGCGCGCGTCAAACAGGGACAACCCGCGTTCTTCATCGTCGTGCCGGATTTGCTGGATCACCTGCGCGCCACGTACAATCCACAGAGCGCCGTCACCTACGACAAGCGCTTTGACGAAGTGCGCCGCGCCCCCTTCCTGGTGTTGGATGATCTGGGCACCGAGAGCGCCACCCCCTGGGCGCAGGAAAAACTCTTCCAGCTTTTCAACCATCGCTACGTCAGCCGGCTGCCCACCATCGTCACCACCGCGCGCCCGCTGGACGATCTCGATCCCAAACTCCGCGCGCGCCTGTTGGACGTCACGCGCTGTACCATCTTCGGCATCCTGGCCCCGGCCTATCGCGGGCAGGGCGCCTCCGGCGTTGCCGACTCAGCCCGCCGTGGCGGGAGGAAACGTTGAAACAATGAAACGCAAACCGTGAGATTTTATGTGAAAGTCTCACGTGTTACGCAAACCTATGGTGTTTTAGAACATTTGTGCTATAATTAACCTATCTCTTTTTCTAATCACCACAACCACACAAAACACACACAATCTTTGGACTTTTAACTTTGAACTTGTAACTTTCAACCATTTTCACAGGAGGACTAAAAAATGGCTACCGATGGACGAGACAAGGCATTAGATCAGGCAGTGGCGCAGATCAAGCGCCGCTTTGGCGACGGGGCGTTGATGCGGCTGGGGGATGCTTCCCACCTCAACGTCGAGACTGTGCCCACCGGCTCCCTGGCGCTGGATGTGGCGCTGGGCGTCGGCGGCGTGCCGCGCGGACGCATCACCGAAATCTACGGCCCGGAAGGGTCCGGCAAAACCACCATCTGCCAGCACATCGTGGCGGAAGTGCAACGGCAGGGCGGCGTGGCGGCGTTCATTGATATGGAACACGCGCTCGACCCTACTTATGCGGTGCGTTGCGGCGTCAACGTGGAAAGCCTCTACATTTCGCAGCCCGATACGGGCGAGCAGGCGCTCGAAATCGCTGAGACGTTGGTGCGCAGCGGCGCGGTGGACGTGGTCGTCGTGGATTCGGTGGCGGCCCTGGTGCCGCGTGCGGAAATCGAGGGGGAGATGGGCGACTCGCACCCCGGCCTTCAGGCGCGGTTGATGAGCCAGGCGCTCCGCAAACTCTCCGGCGCGATCAAGCAGAGCAATACGCTGATGATTTTTACCAACCAGTTGCGCGAGAAAATCGGGGTGATGTTCGGCTCGCCGGAAACGACCAGCGGCGGGCGCGCGCTCAAGTTCTACGCTTCAGTGCGGTTGGATGTGCGCCGTGTGACCGCCATCAAGGTGCAGGGCGAAGTGACCGGGCACCGCACCCGCGTGCGCGTCACCAAGAACAAGGTCGCCGCGCCCTTCCGGGTGGCCGAGTTCGACATTATGTTCGGCGAGGGCATCAGCCGCGAAGGCGACCTGCTGGACGTGGCGTTGGAGTTGGACGTGATTGAGAAGCGCGGTTCATTCTACTACTATCAAGGCGAACGTTTCGCCCAGGGCCGCGAGAATGCTCGCATCCATCTCAAGGAAAACCCGGAGTTGGCGGCCACCTTCGAGGGCCTCGTCCGAGAAAAGCTGGCCGCCAGCCGCGACCTGCCGCTGCAATTGGGCGTCACCAGCGGCAGCAGTGAGGATGGCGAATACGGCGAAGCGTTAGAGGATTAAACACGAGAAATAGCGAGGCCCGGCAAGATCTGCCGGGCCTCGTGGTTGAATTGCTCGCCGGTGTCGGCTCAGTCTGCCGTCGGCAGCTCCACCGGCTTGGGTTTCACCTTCATGGGCGTGCGCCCATACGTCGTAACCATTTCCCGCAACTTTTTCTGGTAGGCCGGCGTCAAATCTTCCAACGCGAACCGCCACGACCAGTTGCCCCCCAATTTGCCGGGCATGTTCATCCGGGCTTCGGTCCCCAATCCCAGGATATCCTGCAAGGGAATGATCGCCACGTCGGCGATGGAGCGATAGGCCATGCGAGTTAAGGCCCACTCAACCGGTTCATTGACCGGCCCCACGTAACGCTGGAAATAGTCCAGTTCCTCTCCCTGACGTGAGCCGTGCCAGCCAATCGTCGTGTCGTTATCGTGTGTTCCGGTGTAAATGACCGAGTTGACCCGCAGGTTGTGCGGCAAATAGGGGTTATCAGCCCCACTTGAAAATGCGAATTGTAAGATATTCATGCCGGGGAATTCAAATTGATCGCGCAGCGCTTCCATGTCCGGCGTGATGACCCCCAAATCCTCGGCGACGATGGGCAGTTCTCCCAACGCGCCCCGCAACACCTCGAACAATGCGGCCCCTGGCCCCTTCACCCATTTGCCGATGACCGCCGTCGGCTCGCCGGCCGGAATCTGCCAGTACGCTGCAAATCCCCGGAAATGATCCAGGCGTAAAATATCCACCATGCGGAAGGTCTGCCGGATGCGGTCAATCCACCAGGTATAACCTTGAGCGGCCATTACGTCCCAGCGGTAGAGGGGATTTCCCCAAAGCTGGCCGGTGGGACTGAAATAATCGGGGGGGACGCCGGCGACGTGGGTGGAAAGCAAGTTTTCATCCAGCATAAACAATCCGGGATGTGACCATACATCCACGCTGTCGTAGGCGACGAAAATAGGGATGTCCCCCATGATTTTGATGCCTTTCTCATTGACATAGCGTTTCAACGCTTCCCATTGGCGGAAGAACTGGTATTGGAAATATCGTTGGGCGAAGATTGTTTCATCCAGACGGCGCCGCCAGGCCGCCAGCGCGTCCGGCTGCCGCGACGCCAATTCCCATTCCCATGTATTCCACACCGCCCCGCCGTGAGCATCCTTGAGCGCCATAAACAGCGCGTAATCCTCCAACCAGTCCACGTTTTCGGCGCAGAACTGTTCAAAGGCGGCCATCTGCTCACTGGTGGCTTTCTGGCGGAAGGTGCGCGCGGCGCGGTAGAGCATCGCCAGCTTGAAAGAGATCACCGGGCCGTAATCCACGCTGTCCTGCGGAAAATGCGGGGCCTGCTGCAACTCCTGGGGGTCAATATCCCCCTCAGAGGCCAACCACGCCAGGTTAATTAACAACGGATTCCCCGCAAATGCGGAAAAACAAGCATAGGGCGAATCGCCATAGCCCGTTGGCCCAAGCGGCAAAATCTGCCAGATTGTCTGTCCGCTTTCGACCAGGAAGTCCACAAAACGGTACGCGGCTTCACCAAAATCGCCAATCCCTACCCCGCCGGGTAGTGAAGTAGGATGTAGTAAAATACCTGCACATCGTGGGAAACGCATCGCACACTCCTTATCAATGAGGTAAAGTGAGTATACTCCAAAGAAAGTGGAGTGCAACACCTAACGGACGGTTGACAAACGCCCCCTTTCTGTTACAATACAAGGCGTAAGTGATGGCCCCATCGTCTAGTGGCCTAGGACGCTGGCCTCTCAAGCCGGAAACAGGGGTTCGAATTCCCTTGGGGCCACAATGCCCCGCCTATTGGCGGGGCTTTTTTTAGTATCCACCAGAAAATGAGATTCAAGCCCAACTCACCTCTCATTCTCTGCCTCTACTATCACATTCAAATAAGGAGAGCCTGATGTCAGACAAGTATCAACCCCAACCGGAACACAAATTTACCTTTGGCCTGTGGACTATCGGAAATCCCGGCGGCGATGCGTTCGGCGCGGATGTGCGCCCCCAGTTGTCCCCCGCCGATTTGGTCTATCTGCTCGGCGAAGTGGGCGCGTATGGCGTCAACTTCCACGACAACGACCTGATCCCCATTGACGCCACGCCCGCCCAGCGGGAGAGTATCCTTAAGGCATTCAAGAAGGCGCTGGCCGATACCGGCCTCAAAGTGCCGATGGCAACCACCAACCTGTTTGGCGATCCCGCTTTCAAAGATGGCGCGTTCACGGCCAACGATCCGAAGGTGCGCGCTTACGCCCTCCACAAGACGCTGCACGCGATTGACCTGGGCGCGAGCCTGGGCGCGGAAGTCTACGTCTTCTGGGGCGGGCGTGAGGGCATCGAAGTGGATGCGTCCAAAGACCCCATTGCCAGCATTCAACGCTTCCGCGATGCGCTCAACTTCCTGTGCGAGTACGTCAAGGATCAGGGTTACAATCTCAAATTCGCCTTGGAAGCCAAACCCAACGAGCCGCGCGGCGACATCTTCTTCCCCACCAGCGGCGCGTACCTGGGCTTCATCAACACGTTGCAATACCCGGAGATGGTTGGGGTGAATCCCGAAGTGGCGCACGAACACATGGCGGGACTTAACTTCATGCACGCGGTCGCGCAGGCGTGGGAAGCGGGCAAGCTCTTCCACATTGACCTGAACGATCAGAACTACGCGCGCTTCGACCAGGACTGGCGCTTCGGCGCGCAGAACCTCAAGCAGGCGTTCTTCCTCGTCAAGTTCCTGGAAGACGTGAAGTACGCCGGCAGCCGCCACTTCGACGCGCACGCCTTCCGCACGGAAGACTACGAGGGCGTCAAGGACTTCGCGCGCGGGTGCATGCGCACGTACCTCATCCTCAAGGAGAAGGCCGCTCGTTTCCACGCCGACGCTGAAATTCAAGGGCTGCTGGCCGAAATCCACGCGGACGACGGCAGCATGGACGCCTTCAAGGGCGCGTACACGTCGGCCAAGGCGGCCGCGCTTAAAGCGCAGGCCTTCGACCGCGCCGCCCTCGGCGCGCGCGGGATGAAGTATGAGAAATTGGATATGCTGGTGAATGAGTTGTTGCTAGGAATTCGGTAATCGCCAATCAGACAGGAGAGGGGGGATGAGGGAGAACTATCCCCCCTCTATTTTCGCAGGCATTGCTCAAAATCAAGGAGGATTAGGATGACGACCCATCACACGTTTCCCCATCGCACCGCGCAGGCAACCCTGACGGTGTGCAAACCGGACGGCGCGCCGTTGGCGCATCAGGAAGTGACCGTGGCGCAGCGCAAGCATAAATTTCTCTTTGGCAACACCGCCTGGGAAGCTCTCGCGCTGGCAAACGGTGTCTTAGAGGGTGAGTTTAAAGCCCATGCCGAGCGCGTCAGTGACGCCTTCTTCGACCTCTTCAATTTCGCCACGCTGCCCTTCTACTGGGGACGCTTCGAACCGGAGCGCGGCAAGCCGGGCACGGAGTTCATGCGCAAGGGAGCGCAATACCTCGTGGAGCGCGGCTGCGTGCTCAAGGGGCATCCCTTGTGCTGGCACACCGTCACCGCGCCGTGGCTGCTGGATTTGAGCAACGCGGAGATTCTGGAAGCGCAGATCGGCCGCATCCACCGCGACGTGGCCGACTTTGCCGGACTGGTTGATATGTGGGACGTGATCAACGAAGCCGTCATCATGCCGGTGTTCGACAAGTACGACAACGGCATCACGCGCATCTGCAAGGAACTGAGCCGCATCAAAATGATCCGTACCATGTTCGACGCCGCGCGCGAGACGAATCCCGGCGCGATCCTGCTGCTCAACGACTTCGACGTTTCCTCCGCCTTCGACATCTTGGTGGAAGGCTGCCTGGAAGCGGGCATCAAAATTGACGTGATCGGCATCCAATCGCACATGCACCAGGGCTACTGGGGCGTGGAGAAGACGCAGTGGGTGCTGGCAAACTTCGAGCGTTTCGGCTTGCCGATTCACTTCACCGAGACGACGATCCTCTCCGGCGACATTATGCCGGCGCACATCGTGGACCTCAACGACTGGCAGGTGGACGAATGGCCCTCCACGCCCGAAGGCGAAGCGCGCCAGGCCGAGGAAATCGTCACGCACTACAAGACGCTGCTGGCGCATCCACTGGTAGAAGGCATCACCTACTGGGGCATGACCGACGGCGGCTGGCTCAAAGCGCCCGGCGGCTTCCTGACGGCAGACGGTCAGCCCAAGCCGGCCTACCACGCCCTGCACGATTTGGTCAAGGGTGAGTGGTGGCTCCCGCCGACGAAGATGACGACGGACGGCGAGGGGAAGGTGCGGTTCACGGGATTTTTGGGGGAGTATGAAGTGACGTGCGACGGCGCGACGGCGACGTTTAGCCTGGAAAACAAGGGATCCGTGATGATAGAAGTTGCGGTGCCAGATTAAAAATGAGTTCATCATTATCGGAAGGTGGTGTTATGCTTGAATTAGGTCAACTCGCGCTTGATTTGGTCATCAATCTTTTGGCCGGTGTAATCCAAGACGTCGCTAGTTATAAGGCATTGCCATTTTTTGAGCGCCGAAGAATTGAAAGACGGATTGAGGATGCAATAGCAGAAGTGGTTGAACCTTTGTTGCCATTTCTCGCCCAGGAAAAGATCCCCGAAGACAAACAACGACGGCTGATTGAAACTTGCGTGGATGAGCTACGTCCTTTTACTGAAAACCCAGAACGATTGTTTCAAGGCTCTCTGGATGGGCAAAAGATATTTGAAGAACTGTATGCAAATCGTGACTTGCCACAGGTAGTCATTGAAGATGGCTTGAAGGACATTTACGCCTTACTATGTCCCCGTATTGCCACCTTGCTTTGCAAGATTCCCGCAGCAGTAAAAGACTGGGAAAACGAAGCCTGGTCTGAAAACTACAGACGACTCGACGAAATAATAGTCCAATTACGTAGACTTTTCAGTATTGTTGACGAGCTGGCAGTATCACCATCAAGACAGGCCGATGAAACACTATCGATGGTGCGTCGCTCACTTGCCCAAAAAGTCAGACTTGAATTAGATCTGACCGGTCTGAGAGCAGATCGCCCTCTTGCCGGTAAATTCGACGATTTTTTTGTGCATCCCGAAATAAAGGAAGTGACAAAAGATGAAAAAAAGCAGCCGCAGGTAGTCGAAACATCAGACGATAGTATCACACAGTTCACACATCGTTATCATCAAGCTATTATCGTCGGGCCTGCCGGTGCCGGGAAATCCACTTGGGCAAAATGGTTGCAACGGGAAACATTGACTCCTCGTTGGACTGGTATTAGTGTGCGGGCTGAATTGCGCCGTTTTTCGAGTGAGCCACTTTTATCCCTGCATGATCTTGTGCGGGAGACGGCCGGCAAACACTTGGCAGAAGATCTCACGGCAGATCGTATCGGTCATTGGCTCAATGCAAAGCAAGTGGTCTTTATTCTTGATGGCTTTGACGAAATCCGGCCCAGTGATCGAGATAAGGTTTATGATTGGATTGTAGACTTGAAATTGGCTGCTCGGGGATGTGCTTTTGTATTGACTTCTCGCCCTTTAACCACCGATCACTTGGATCGATTGGACAATGGATGGCAGCGATGGACAATTGAACCATTTGATCAACCTCGAATTGTGGATTACATTCAGCGATGGTATGCCCATACACCCTTGCTTCCAGACGATAATCGCGCCATTGATGCTGAGAATCTAGCTACTAGCTGGCGGAGTGATCCAACTATTGACCCACTGACGGGAAACCCTTTACTTCTTTCCACTCTGCTTATGGTACATCATTTGGATGGTAGTCTTCCCAGCGGCCGCTCACAACTCTATCGGCGTTATGTGGAGGGTATGTTAGGCCTATGGGATGATCGTCGTCAGGTATTAGCCACCACCCTTCAACTTGCGCTGGAACAAAAACGACAAATCACACGAGGATTTGCTCTAAAACTGTTTTTTGGGGAACAGGATCAATTAGACGAGTCTGCCGCACTGGAGTGGTTGCAGGACTTCCTTCAAAAAATAAATATTTTATTACCGGCACCCGACGTTCTCGCTGCGCTTCAAGAGCGCTCGGGTCTAATTGTCGGGCCTGGAATTTACAGTTTTGCTCACAAGAGCATTGCCGAATACCTAGTTGCAGAGGCAGTTTTACAAGGTGATCAGCGGGATACTTCTGGAACCAGAATTGATCGTTTTTGCCTTTTTGAACACCGTAACGATGATCGGTGGAATACTGTAATCTTTCTTTGGGCTGGGTTAGCACCGGTAGTCGACGTTGAAGCGTTTATTGAAGAATGTATCGAAACCAAGCATTGGGAGTTAGCGTATGGTATCCTTTATGATCAGTATGATCGAATTCCAATAGATATCCGCCGACAGTTACTTTTACAATCAACTGTGGAACAGTCTGCAGATCACTCGGGTGTATCTTGGGTTGTCTCTCGACCTGCGAGTAAATCTCGTATGCGTCTAATGCTCCCTAC
>DAOUGD010000343.1:0-19689 GCA_034429475.1 Anaerolineae bacterium | reverse complement strand
GCGTGCAACGCGGCGACGAAAAATCACTCTCAAATGATGGCTTTAGCCGTTTTCCGATAGGGGAGGCAATTGCCCATTTTGTGAAACGCTCCCTGATAAGTCCCTGTTCTTGCGGTAAAGCCATAACTGTGCTACAGTGAGATGGGTAGGGCGGAAATTCTAACGTGGAGTATGAACAGACGAAAGGAGTCGTATCATGGACGCCGCTAGAATTTTGGTGGTGGATGATGATCCCGGGGTGCAATTTTTGGTTGAAGAAACCTTATCCGGCTATGGATACCAGGTGGTTGCAGCCCCCAATGGCGAGACGGCGCTGGAATTGATTCAGGAGACCGAGTTTGACGTGGCTTTGCTCGATCTGAAACTGGGGGTCGTTGAAGGGTTGGAGGTGTTGGATGTCCTCCGACACCGCGCCCCGGATACAGCCGCCATTATCCTCACCGGTTACGCTTCACTGGAATCAGCCATTGTGGCCTTGCGGGAGGGCGCCAAGGATTATCTGTTGAAACCCTGGACGCCGGAGCAGTTACGAACCAGCGTCCGTGTCGGTTTGGAGGAGCGGCAGCGCCAGTTGAAGCAGCGGGAATCGGCCCGCATGGTGTCGGAAGTGACCCATCAGTTGCGCGGCCCGATTACCTGCATTGGCCTGAACCTGGAACTGCTGGAACAGGAAACCACGGAACGCCAGATGCGTTACCTCGAATCGCTCAAGCAGGCGACCGCACAGATACGGAGTCTGGTGGAAGGCACGTTGACTTTGACGCGTCTGGATCGGGAGGACCGAAGGCCGGTTTTCTCGTCGGTGAACCTCAACTTGTTGGTGTTGCAGATTGTGGCGGTCTACCATATGCAGGCGCAGAAGCTTGGGTTGGAGCTGATCTTGGAGCTGGCCCCGGATCTGCCCCGAATATGGGCGGCCCAAGAAGTGTTGACGCAGGCTGTGGCAAACCTGGTCAGCAATGCCTTGCATTACACCCCCCATGGCCAGGTGACGCTGCGCACGTATGAGACTGGGGGGGAGGTGTATCTCGAAGTTCAGGACACGGGTGTGGGGATTCCGGCGGACGAGTTGCCGCATTTGTTTGAGCGGTTTCACCGGGGCCGCGCCGCCCTCACCCTGGATGCCCAGGGAACCGGTTTGGGGTTGGCGATTGTCAAAGAGATCGTGGCTTTGCATCGTGGCAAGGTGAACGTGACCAGCGAAGTCGGCGTGGGGAGCGTTTTCCGTGTAAGATTGCCCAGCGTACAGGAGATGCGCGATAACGTCAACGCCAGCGGGGGGCTATGACGCTTGTGTCAGCCGTAAGCGCGCCCCCCACGTTAAGCCACAGCGATTATGTGCGCTTCAGCCACTGGTTGAGCGCGCGATACGGCCTGAACTTTCCGGAAAAACGCCGTTCTGACTTAACGCACGGGGTGTTGCAGGCTTTTGCTGCCTCTACTTGCGCCAACCTGGACGAGTATTACCGGCTGTTGTTTGACCCGGACCAGGGCGCGGTTTACCAACAGCAGTTGGTGAACGCGCTGACCATCGGTGAAAGCCACTTCTTCCGCAATGCCGGGCAGTTTGATGCGCTCTATCAACACATCCTGCCGGAGATCATTGAGCGGCGGCGGTTTCTGCGGATTCTGCGCATCTGGTGCGCCGGTTGCGCCGGCGGCGAAGAACCGTATTCTATCGCCATCATGCTGCGCGAACTGCTCCCCGATGTGGACGACTGGGCCATCACGATCCTGGCGACGGACATCAACACAGAAGCCCTGGCGCACGCGCGCCAGGCGCACTACAGTGAGTGGGCTTTTCGGGAAGCGCGCGCGAAGCTCTGGCGGCCTAACTATTTTACCAAAGTCGGCAACCGGTATGCGTTGTCGTCCGCAGTATCGCGCATGGTGACGTTTGCGCAGCTCAACCTGGCCGAGGTTTGCTACCCCTCGTTTCAAACCAACACCACGTTTATGGATCTCATCCTGTGCCGCAACGTGACCATCTACTTTACCCCCCCGGTTACACAGCAGGTGGTTGATCGATTCTACGACGCGCTGCTGGAAGGTGGTTGGCTGGTGGTGGGACACGCGGAACACTCGCTGACCACCTACCGCCGGTTCCAGGCGCGCCGCTACCCCAACACCATCCTCTATCAGCGCGTAGAGCAGCCTTCCTCGCAGCCGGAGGACTGGCCGGCGGTTGCGCCGCCGGATGAGACGCCACTCGTCTTAGAGTCGCTGCCGGCGGCAGGGCTGTTTGGCGAAGAATCACCGCTGCCCCCGGAGTCCGCCGTGGTCGCGCCGGCTGCGCCGGCAGAAGGGGACTCGCTGACCCAGGCGCGCGAATTGCTGTCCTATGGTCATACGGAGCAGGCGCGCGATCTCTTGCTGCGGACGGTGACGCATCTGCCTGCCAACGCCGGCGCGAGCGCCCTGTTGGGACAGGTGTATGCGAATCTGGGGGTCTGGGCGGAGGCAGAACGTTGGTGTCGCCAGGCCATCCAATTGGATAACCTGGCGCTGGAGCCTTATTACACTCTGGCGTTGGTACTTCAACACCAGGGACGCCTGGTCGAGGCCATTGAGGCGATGAAGACGGCGATTTATCTGGATCACACGTTCACCCTGGGGCATTACGGCCTGGCCGACCTCTATCACAGCCAGGGACGCCTGCCCCAGGCGCTCAAATCCCTCGACAACGCCCGCAGTTTGTTGCTAGGGTGTGACAGCGCCGGTGTGGTTGCCGGTTCAGGGGGCATCACAGTCGGGACGCTGCAACAGGCCATCACGTATCAGCAGCAGCAATGGAGCGCCGAAGCGACGGAGATGTAGCGGTAAGCCTCGCACGTCGCCCCTTTTTTTGTCAGCAGATTGAGCAGATTAGCCGCTGGAAGTGATGGCGACCTCCACCGGTTGCGCGTTCAGCCCTTTTTGTAGATCGGCCGGCGTGAGTTCCACCAGAAACCCCCGTTTCCCTCCATTGATGTACAGCTTCTCTAAGTCCAGGATCGTCTTTTCGACGTAAACCGGCAGAGGTTGCCGCGTGCCGAATGGGCTGATGCCGCCGACGGTGTACCCCGTCACCCGCTCCGCCTTTTCGACGCTGCACGGTCGGATGGTTTTGACGTTCAGCGCGCGGGCCAGGTTCTTGGTGGAAACGTCGCAATCGCCGTGCATCAGCACCAACAGCGGCTTGCCCGCGTCGTTTTCCATCACCAGCGTCTTGACGACCGTGTGTTCATCCACGCCCAGACAGGCCGCCGCGCGCGCCGTTCCGCCGTGTTCCTCGTAAGGGTACAGATGCGGCGTGAAGGCAATCTTCTGCGCGCGCAGCCGGTGGACGCCACGGGTGATGGGATAGTCTTCTTTAGCCATCGTCAGGTCTCCTCTAGGCCGATGGTTCTGGAGGTGGCGGCGCATCCGTTGCTAAGTCACTATCGTCAGCGGGCGGCTCAAGTGTCTCCTTGAGGATGAACACCTGATGAGGGCTGAGCACCGCCCAGACGGCGAGCGGCTTCCCGGTGAGACAGTCCACGCCGGGCGGCGTTTCGGTCAGGCGAACTGAAGTGTCGGAGTCGTTGAGGAAGAACCAAAGCCGCTTGGTCGCATCCTCGCGCACTACAACGTGAACCCCTTCGGGTAGATCGTCCCACAGCGGCGCCAACCCCGTCAGCTCGGCGCAGAGCGCCGTCAGGATGGGAAGGATGTCTTCGGAAAGATAGGTCCCGACGTAGACGACGGCTCCCTTCCCGATGCGTTTCATAGCGACGGCCGCTTTGTTGTCCAGACGCCGTCCCTTCCACCGCCCGATAATGGCCGTGCCGGGCAGATTCTCCAACACTTCGTACCATTCCTGCGTGGGGATCTGCGATTTGGGGAAGTGGATCGCCAACGGGCGCTGTTCCGGCGCGTTCTGCCGACCATATTCCATAACCTTGACGCCGGCCAACGATTTCAATACTCCCGGCGGCGTCTCGGCGATGACATTGTTGTGCCAGTTTTTGGTGCCCGTGCGCGCGCCGATGGTCAGGAGGCCGCCATTTTCGACGTAGGCTTGCAGATTGGGCACCCAGTCCGGGTTGAACACGGCCCAGTGGGGGATGAAGTACGCTTTCAGCGCGCTCAAATCGTCCGAGGGATGGACGCAGCCGACCGCGTAGCCCTGTTCGTAGTAATAAGCGTGTACGCGGGCGGCCACCTCGCGCGGGGAGGGCAGCCCCAGGGTATACGTCGTGTGCGCTTCTTCCACGTCCATATCGGCGGCGGCGATGCCCACGTCCACCCGCACATGCGTCCCCAGAACTTCCGGGCCGACTTTCTTTAGCTCGGCGCCCAGCGATTTGACTTCGTCGAAGCGGCGATTGGTGACGTTTTCGTGGTCGAAGATGCCGCACCAGTACGCCTCCGCGCCAAAGCGGCACGTCCGCCAACGGAAGAAGAGCAGGCTGTCGGCCCCGTGCGCGATGGAGGTGTAGACCATGCGGCGCAGCTCGCCGGGTTCGGGGTTGTCGTGGAAGTAAGGCGCTTGCCCGCCCGGCCCCGATTGCTGTTCCGGCACGATGAAATTGCCCGACCAGGCGCGGGTATAGTCCAGGTTGAACGCCTGGCTGAGCGGCCGGTGGAGGGCGTCCGGATCGAAGAACGGGTACACGTCGTAGCCGAGGAAGTCCAGGTCTTGCGTGAATGGCCCGCGATAGTCAATGTGGCGGAACGTGCCGTTGTGGGTGACGAACCAGGCGGGATTCGCCGCCCGCAGGATTTCTACCTGCTCGTGCTGGAAGCGCGTTACGCTCCAGGAGATGAAGCGGAAGTAATCCAACTGCTGCGCCGGGTTGGGGTAGGCGGGGCGAGCATTTTTCGGGGTGATGATCTCGTCGAAGCTGCGGTAGGTTTGCGCCCAGAACGCCGTCCCCCAGGCTGTGTTGAGCGCGGCGATGTCGTCCTGATACTTTTCGCGCAAGAACTCGCGGAAGGCGGCCTGGCAGTTCTCGCAGTGGCATTCGGAGAAGTGGCAGTTGAACTCGTTGTCCGTCTGCCAGCCGACGACGAGCGGGTTGTCGGCGTAGTGGTCGGCCATCGCCTTTGTGATGGCGCGCGAGTAGGCGCGAAACACGGGGCTGGTATGACAGGCGTGCTGCCGCGAGCCGTGCTGCATCGTCACGCCGTGCTCGTCCACGCGCAGCACGTCGGGGTGCGCGACGGTAAGCCAGCGCGGCGGCGCGGCGGTCGGCGTGCAGAGGATGGTGCTCACGCCGCGAGTGCCGAGCCAGGGGATGATCTTGTCGAACAGTTCGAATTGAAAGACGCCTTCTTCCGGCTCCAGATAGTCCCACGCAAATTCGGCCATGCGCACGACGTTGATGCCGGCTTTATGCATCCGGTACGCATCCAGGTCGCGCGCTATAAAGTCCCAATGCTCCGGGTAATAGGCCGCGCCGTAATAGAATTGGGTCAAAGGGGTGGGACGTTTGTGGGATAAAGATTGGGGCATGTTTTTTTTCCTCCCTAATTGATTTGTTGGTCAATGGTCGGGAAACCTCTACGATTTTACAGAGGATTCCCCATTTCACCAGGGTACGCGACGCGGAATTTCTCATGAAGTAACTCCAAATCGCGTCGGTGCTTGTCTGGCAGTTCGTAGCCTGTATGGCACGCCATTTGCATTTCGGGGGTGAAGCAGGG
This sequence comes from Anaerolineae bacterium, assembly GCA_034429475.1. GTDB lineage: Bacteria > Chloroflexota > Anaerolineae > B4-G1 > SLSP01 > JAKQHY01. Next base: position 14,022 of record DAOUGD010000343.1, on the reverse strand, counting down.
AACGGTCACGCCCGCGATGACGCCCTCGCCGGCAAGACCCTCGCGTTTGAGGATGCGGCCCTCGGCATCCCACGCCGGAATCCCGTTGCCGTTAGCGTCAAGGCACAGCGCGTGCGCGTCGAGTTCCCGCCCCTCCGAATCTTGCAAGACAAAAGCCGTGGCCGTCTCGACGCCGCGCGCGTCTACGGTCAGCAGGTTTTCTTCCCAGAGATAGCCCAGTTTATAACCCTCGTGACTCAAGAGTTCGCATAGCCGCTCCACGTCATCCACCAGCATAAGGATGTCGAGGTCTTTGTGGGGTCGGGTCTGCTCGCCGAGCAAGGCGTCAATCCCCCATCCGCCAATCAGCCAGACCCGGATGTCATTATCCACAAGCCGTTGGTAGAGACGAATAACATCTTCGGCAGAAACCATTTTACTCCTTTAGAACTGACATGGATAGACAGGATGGACAGGATAAACTTTAAAATCCTGTATATCCTGTCCATTCCATGTTGAAAAATTTCATTCGCGCATCACCAACGGCAGATAAACGGCCATGCTCGGCCAAAAAGCATTGTTGGAAAGGCCCAGCCAAGCGCCCGCCGCGTTCTGCGGCTTGAGCGCGAAGTAAATCGTATCCCCCACGTAGGGCACGGTGACGGTGACGCGATCTGTCCCGACGGGCAAACTGTCGCTGATGACGGTGACCGCTTCCCAGTCGGCGTCCGTGATGAACGCACTGTCGTAGCGCAGTGTGCTTGTGACGGCCTGCGGGGGCAGCGTCCAACGCAGCGCGGCGGTGAGGAAGCCGGTTTCAGTCTGGACGTGGGTGATGCGCAGGTCATCCACGGCGGGCAGCCGCGCGGTGATGTAGGCCGGCTTGATTTCCTCGTCGCTGCCGCCGGCGTTGGCGACGCGCAGGCGGACAGTGTAGACGCCCGGTTCGGTGTAGACGTGCGTGGGATGCTGCTCCGTGGCATCCACCGTCCCATCGTTCTCGAAGTCCCACGCCCATTCGGTCGGGCCGTTGGTAGAGGCGTCGGTGAACTGGACGGTGAGCGGTACGTCGCCGTCGGTCAAGTCCGCGTTGAAGGCCGCAGTCGGGTTGGCGGCCTCGATGTCGAGGTAGTTGAGCATCGTGTACTCGTCGAAGAGACCCATGCTCATCGTCAGCTTGTTGTCGGTGATGGCGATGCGTTGGGTGCGGACGATGTAAGAGGCGGAAGGCGTAGTCGCCTCATCGTTGACGAAGACGGTTCCCTCGATTTCGATGTAGTTGTGGGAGTACGTCCGCCCCTGCCAGCCCACGGAGACGGTGACGTTGTAGCTGCCGTTGGGCAGGTCGAACTCGAAGGTCGAGGGTCGGCCCCAGTCCGAGTAGAGGATGCTGCCTTGCAAGACGTTCGGGACGTTGCTCAAGTAGGTGGTCATCCAGTGGACTTCGTTGGGGGCGTACCAGCCGTAGCCGGCGACGCTGTTGTAATCCGCGCCGCCGATTTTCATGTACGTGCGCTCGTTGACGACGAGCGGGTTGGCGGTCGGGTCTCCGGCGGGGTCCTGGAAGTTGATGTAGTAGTTGCCGGGGTCGCCCACGGCGCGCGGGTGGGCGGGCGGCGGGTTGATGTCGGGGATCGCCGCGATCTCGCCGCCGTTCTTCAGCCCGATGAGGCGGCGCAGGTTGTATAGAAATTCGCTGTGCCGCGCGTAGCTCTGTAGTCCGGTGATGACCTTGGCCGCCTGTGCATCGGCGGCGTTGGTTACGTCCACCTGCGGCTGCCCGCCCGCCAGGATGTAGAGGTATTCGTAGTCCTCGAAGCCGTCGCGCAGCATTTCCAGGCGGATGGAGGGCACGAGGCGGTGGCCGTTGCTGCCGTAGGGGATGGGCGTGTTGCTTTCGGAGGGCGGGTAGAACAGGAAGGTGTTGCCGTTCTGCCCGTAAGTCATCGGATCCGTCCAGGGGTTGTCGCCCCAATCGTTGACGGCGTAGTAGGCGATGCCGCGCACGCGGTACTTCCACAGGAACCAGCCGGTGAACTTGCCCTCGATGGCGGGATGATCCAGCGTAATGGGGTTGAAGTACGGCGGGCGCGTGCCGTGCAAGAAGTAAATCCACGTTTGCTCACCGTAGTCGCGTTCGCGGGCGTGGGCGGCGGTGGGATCGTATTCGTTGAGCACGGGCAGCCAGAGGTCAATGTGCGCGCCGGTCTGATTGTAGATTTCCGGCTTCGCGCCCTCGGAGACCATCAGCTTGAGGTCAGGCGCGGCCTGGTGGCTGTACCTGCTGTACCACGCCACCGCGTTGTAGTCCGCCTGATCCTGCGGCTCGTTGGCGAAGTAGTGGTAGGCCTTGTCGAGGTCGCCGTGACTGCGGAGGTATTCTTGCAGCGCGTGGACGTAGGCGAACCACGCCGTGTTGTAGGCCGAGGTGGGATTTTGCAGCCAGTCGCTCGCGCTGCGCGTGATCCCGCAGAAGGAGGACGGGCGTTGGTCAACGGAAGAATCGTTGCTGCGGAAGCCCGCCGCCGTGAACGAGGGGAAGCCCACGCCGCCGTTGAAGGGCTGCGTGAACTCCCCGTTCAGCAGGCCGCTGCCGTCAAGGTAACGCTCCGCCAGCGCGTCGTACCCCCAGATGCCGTAGGGGTCAGAAAGCGTGTGGGTATTGCAGTCATAGTCAATGAACGGGCTGGCAAACGACCCGCCGCCGGTCAAACCGCCGGGCCACAGCGGGCTGATGGGCGTCAGCCGGTGGTCAATGAAGAACTGCTTGATGCCGTCCACGTAGGGCCAGTAGCTGTCGCCGGATGCGCTGTACGCGCTCAGGAACGTCTGGTGCGAGTAGTTCATCTGCGATTCAACGTGCAGCTCGTCGGGGATGGCGAAGGCGAAGACGTGCAGCGTGACCGGGATCGCCACACCGCCGATGGTCATGGTCGCCGTGTAATCGCCGGAGGCGACGCCCGCCGGGACGAAAACGTTGAACCAGAAGGCGGTGTTCTGCCCCGCGACCAGCGCCACACTGGCCCCGTTGGCGAGCGGCCACAGCGGGTCGGGGTACGGCCCGGTGCGCCCCAGGCTGTCGGTCGCCTGCGTCAGATTGACGTACTTGACCTGGTACAGTTCGACGGTGATCCCGCTGCCGAAGTTACCGGCGTTGACCGTCACATTGCCCGACGCTGCCGGCTTGACGACGATCTGGAACGGCTCGAATTCGTTGCGGGCAGCGTAGACCTTGACGCCGCTGCCCGTCGCGCTGGGCGCGGCGGCGTCCTTGAAGACGCGCTCGCTCGGCGTCGTCGTCCAGAACTGGTAGGCGGCGGTGGATTGGGTGAGTGTGTACGTGTAATCCTCCCAATCGGCGGCCTGTGCGGCAATGGGCGATGGAAGCGAAGTGAGCAGGAGGGAAGCGATGGCAAATATTCCAATGAGACTGCGAGCTATGGTTTTCATATTTGACCTCCTTTCTGAAATTAAACCACGAATTTACACCAATCTTCACGAATCTAAAGCGCAAGATTAGTGTAGATTCGTGAAGATTCGTGGTGAAATTTTATTCGACTGCTGAAGTGCGGTGCGCTTTCCTCTTCATCTCCACACGCAGCATCAACAGCAGCAGGCCGCCCGTGCAGAGGATGGCGCGGACGGTGTAGACAATCGCCAGAACGCCTTTGTTGGAGGGCAGTGCGACGACTGCCACTGCCATCATTCCAATCCAGGCGGCGAAGGATTCGGTGTTCTCCGTTGCGTTCCACAGGCGTTTGACCACCGGGAAGTAGGCGATGACGAGGATGGCCTGAATCAGCGAGTGCGCTACGACGTGGCTTCTGGTCAGCAGCCAGAAGACCATGATGAGCAGCACCGCCGCCAGACAGCCGGTATCAAAGGCGGTGAATTTGCTGCTTTTGTCGCCGTAGATCAGAATGGTCGTGGTGACGGAAAACACCAGGATCAGATCGCTGGAGTTGAGGATGTTGTCCACCAGCTTGTAGTCGCCCTCGGAGAGGTACGTCACCAGGCTGCCGATCACGGCGATGGTGAAAAAGATCCACATCGCCAGGGAGGGCTTGATTTTCTTTCGCACGATTTGTCGGCAATAGTGGATCGCAATCCAAAGGTTGATCAGGACGACCGCGACGTTGGATAGGGTGTGCATGGTTAATTCCTCTCCTCTGAAAATAGTGACGTAACACAAACTTCAGTTTGTGTTTGTGCCAGCAGGCAAACTAAAGTTTGCGTTACATTTTCATCCAACCGCTGGTGAACCGCAGGGTAATGATGAATTCTTTTGCAAATAGCCGCAACGGATTGAACGGATGCAGCGGAAAGGTATCCGTTCAATTCCGTTTAATCCGTTGAGAAAATGGCGTTGTCCGAGAGTTCCGCCTGCCGCTCGGCCCACTCGCGTTGGAGCGACTGGAAGGGCGCCGTCTCGCGGCCCTGGATGAGCGGCGCTTCTTCGTCCAGGCAGCGCTGCGCCTGCTCGCACTTGCCCCACGTGACGTACAGTTGGGACATCTCGCCCAGGCTGTTTGCCAGATTCCACACGTCCTCAACCGCGCGCCACCGCTCGACGGCGCGCGCGAAGCAGCGCTCACTCTCTTCAAAATTTCCCGTCTTGACGTAGAGCATCCCCAGGTTGTTGTGAACGCGCGCCAGGTTGCGATAATCCCCCAACTCCTGGCTGAGGGCTTCCGCCGCACTGTATAACTGCTCCGCTGCCTGCCACCTGCCTTGCCTCCTGTGGAGGTTGCCCAGGTCGAGTTGGATGGCGGCGATCTGCCCGCGATCGTTTGCGGCCTCGCACTGGCGCAGCGCTGCTTCGAGGTGCGTGGCGGCCGCGTCTAATCGTCCGGTCCGGGTGTAGAACACCCCTAGGTTTTGGAGCGTCATCGTGATTCCCCAGACGTCGCGCGTTTGCTGAAATAGGGCGTGGGCGGTTTGGAGATGGGGCAAGGCGTTGTCCCACTGGCGTTGATCGAAGAAGGTCAACCCTAGCGCATTTTCAACGTAGGCCAGCATACGCGCGTCGTTCAGGGCGTGATACAACTCCAGGGCGCGCCGGCAGAGCAGTTCCGCGCGCCGGAATTGCCCTAGCCGGCGGTAGATGTCGCCGAGGTTGAAGTAGGCCAGCGCCAGAGTCACGGACGACGCGATCCGCCGCGCCAGCCGCCAGCCATGCCGATAGGACGCCAGGGCCGCCGGGTAATTCCCCCGGCATTGCTGGATGGCGCCGACCTTGAGCGCCAGATCGGCTTCGGCGGCCAGGTCGGCGCGCTGCTGCGCCCACTTGAGCAGGACGTGCAGCAGCCATTCCCACTCGGCCCAATGGGCGGCGCGCACCATCGTGGGATGCAGGGCTTGTGTGAACGTGAGGGTCAACGTCCAGGCGTCGGGGAAGCGGAGCAGCGTTTCAAGCGCCTTCAACGCGCCGCGCAGGTTGGGCATGGCGCTGCGCTCGTCGTCAGCAAGCTGCTCCAACCGGTCGAGCCAGTAGTGGGTGTTGGCGATGACCAGCGTTCTCATACAATCACTCTTCCGAAAACAACAATCGGCTCACGCAAAGGCGCAAAGACGCCAAGTAAACAACTTGGCGCACTTGGCGACTTTGCGTGAAGTTTTCATCCTTCTTGGGGCGAAATTCCACCTGATGACTCTTCCGCCCAGGCTTGCCGCTCCACGAAACTCTGCGTCAGGGGATGCAGCCCGTAGCGCCGGGTGTGCAAATCGCCGGTGATTTCCACCAACGAATACAGCGCCAGGCGTTGGAGGCAGTCCGCCGCCTCGCCCGGGCTGAGGGAAGCGACGGCGGCGATTTGCGCGAGGTCGCCGCCGCCCTCTGGGACGAGCAGGAGCGCCTGCAATACGGTGCGGCCGGGCGCGTCCAACCGTTCCCAGGCGTCCTGGTAGATGAAGTCGAAGAGCGCCGCCGCGCCGCCGCCTTCCGCCGCTTTGAACCGCGCCAGGATGGCGGGCAGCGGAAAGGTGTGGACTTGCCCCAAAACGAGTTTGAGCGCCAACGGATTGCCGCCGGTCAAGGTGTGGATGGCTTGCAAAGCGTCGTCGGGGGCCTGAGCCAGCTCGCCCAACCCCTGCGCCGTGGCCTCGTAACGGATGAAGGCCAACGTATCTTCCGGCGTCAATCCCGTTATCGGCAGGATGTAGACGCCGCTTTCGCCGCGCAGGGAATGGCGCGTTGTGAGCAGGAGCTTGCTCGGCCTGACCCACTCGCGCAATTGCGGGAGCAGCGCGCGATAGTCGGCGAGCGTTTCCAGGTTATCCAGCGCCACCAGACAGGGCTGCGCCTTGAAATAGTCTTTCATCCCCAGGAATTTCTCCCGATCCGATTGGCGCTTGAGACTGTGTAACCCCAGTTGTTCCACCAGCCGATCCACCAGATCGTGCGGTGTGAGGACGGGCGCGTCTGGCGTGACGCCGATCTCCCCGGTGAGGTGGAAGAGTCGCGTGCGCGCGCTCACCCAGGCGATCTCGGTGAAGCGGGGCGTCGGCGCCAGTTGGCGGACCAGCGCGTCGGCCAGGGTGGTCTTGCCGATGCCGCCCATCCCTTCCAGAGCCAGCAGCCACGGGCCATCCGGCGACTCCAACTGCGCGCGCGCCTCGGCCAGCATCGTGTCAATCCCAAACAGCCGCGTGTAGGTGGGCGCTTCCAGCCGCAGTTCGACGCGGCGCGCCTTTTCCCGGCGCAGCGCGCTTTCCTGCGCCCAGATCACTTCGGCGAGCTGGGCGATGGCGACGCGTTGCCGTTGGTAGACTATGTCTACTGTGAAGTCGCTATGGTAGGCGATCTCGCGCGCCGTTTCGCCGTGTTGAAAGCGCCGCTGCAACAACTTGGCGGCCTCTGGATGGGTTTGCCGGAGCGCGTCCAGGCCGGCCTGCAAAATTCGGTTGGCCGTCGTCCGGGACGTGGAGCGTTCGCCCGGTGAGGGCGGGGGCTGCGCCAACCACAGCGCGGCAAACTCCGGCGTGTCGGCGGGATCGTGCCAGGCTTTCAGGGCTTGATGGATGTGGCTTACAAAGTCGGCCGGCATATTCGTGGACAAGGGCATTGGGTCATCCTTTGCGTGACAGAAAATTACCGTTTTCGGCAGAGCAGTGACAGTTTCTTACCGATTATAACCCGATTATACCAAAACCTACAGGAGCTTTATAAGATTTACCGATTCGCCAATTGTATAGTAAAGGGGAACTATCGTGTGGGAGGAATGAGACTATGTCACAGATGACCCCTGATGCACCGTTGTACCAGCAGTTGTATGCGCACCTGCGCGCCGAAATTGAGTCCGGTGAATTTGGCCCTGGCGACGTATTGCCGTCCGAACGCACCCTGGCCGCCGAATATGGCATCAATCGAGAGACGGTGCGCAAGGCCATTCAATTGCTCGTTACGGAGGGGATGGTGCGCAGTTATCAGGGCAGCGGCACGCTGGTGTTCCCGCATTGGCGTCCGTGGGAGGATTGAGTCAGGGTTAAAGCGCCACGATTTCAATCCCGAAACGCCCAGCGCACACTATCAACATCAAGCAGAAAGCCGGTCAGGTTTTACCCCTGACCGGCTTTTGGGTATTGCCGGGCAGCGCCATCCCGCGTCATTCCAAACGTTTTTTAGATGGGTAGTCTCAGTAGATCAAATTTTAGGCTGATAGTAACGGCTTCAGCCGTCTCAGAGACCGCTAAAGCGGTTACTACGAATCCAATTTTTGATTTACAGTAGATCAAATTTTAGGCTGGTAGTAACGGCTTCAGCCGTCTCAGAGACCGCTAAAGCGGTTACTACGAACCCAATTTTTGATTTACAGTAGATCAAATTTTAGGCTGGTAGTAACGGCTTCAGCCGTCTCAGAGACCGTTAGAGCGGTTACTACGAACCCAATTTTTGATTTACTGAGTCTGTTTCAGCGTGCAGAAACGTTGGCGGTCTCCGCTATTCATGCTACACTGACGGCAGAGGGTAGACGGCAAATAACCAGTTTCCAGTTTTGAGCTTCGAGTTTCACCCAAAGAGACCCTATGCAAACCAAATCCTTATTTTCCCAACATTATCTGAACACCCGCCTGCCGCAATTGCCGGAGTGGGCGGAAGACCCGACGCTCGCCTTCGAGACGTTCCGCGCGCTGTGGGCGAAGGCGCAGCAGTTTGGCGGCGATTGGAGCGAGGCGCAAACCGAGGACGAGTTCATCAAGCCCGCGCTGACCGCGCTGGGCTGGACGTTCACGGTGCAGCCCAAGGCGAAGCACGGCGGGCGCGTCGCGCGGCCCGATTACGCGCTTTTTGCCGACGCCGCGACGCAGCAGGCCGCGTATCCCTTGCAGGGGGACGACGACGCCTTCTACAGCCGCGCGTTGGCGATTGCCGAGGCCAAGTATTGGGGCCGCCCCCTCAGCCAGAAGGACGCCGGCGGGCGCGAGGCGTGGGACAAAAGCCAGAATCCCAGTCACCAGATGGTGAGCTACCTGGTCGGCACGCGCGCCCCGTGGGGTTTCCTCACCAACGGGCGCGTCTGGCGTCTCTACAGCCGCGAGGTGAGCAGCACGGCGAGTGAGTTTTATGAGGTGGATCTGGCGGAGGTGTTTGAAGGAATTACGAATGACGAATTACGAATGACGGATGGCGAATCGGATTCTGACGCCTCAATTCGTAATTCGCTATTCGCTATTCGCTATTCGCAATTCCGCCGCTTCTGGCTCTTCTTCCGCCGCGCGGCGTTTACGGCGGACGCGCAGGGGAAGTGTTTTGTGCAGCGCGTCCACGAGGGGTCGGCGACCTACGCGCGCGAGATCAGCGACAAGCTCAAGGAACTGGTCTTCACGGAGGTGATGCCGGAGATCGCCGGCGGCTTCATCGCCTACCGCCGCGAGCGGCTGAACGTGACGCAGGAGACGGAGGATGGCCTGCGCGCGCTCTACCGCGCTAGCCTCAGCCTGCTCTACAAGCTGCTGTTCCTGCTCTACGCTGAGGCGCGCGGCCTGCTGCCGGTCGAAAATCCCGGCTATCAGGAGCAGAGCCTCACCGCGCTGGCGCAGTGGGCCGCCGACCGCCGGGACCGCGGCTTGCCGCTCAGCACGGCGACGCACGCCACGCCCAAATACGACGCGCTGCTCGCGCTCTTCCGCCGCCTCGACCAGGGCGACCCCAGCCTGGGCATCCCCCGCTACAACGGCGGCCTGTTCAATCCCCAGAACCCCGACAACGCCTTCCTGGAGCAGCACCGCCTTAGCGACCGGGCCGTGGCCGACGCGGTAGACCTGCTGGTGCGCGACGCCGGCCAGCCGGTGGACTACGCCTACATCAGCGTCCGCAACCTGGGCGCGATTTACGAGGGGTTGTTGGAGAACAAATTACGAATGACGAATGACGAATTACGAATAGCGAATAGCGAATTACGAGAGGCGGCGCGCGACTCGTCAGCCGTAATTCGTAATTCGCAATTCGTAATTCAGCTTGTGAACGACAAGGGCGAACGCAAGGCCACCGGCTCGTATTACACGCCGGATTACATCGTGGAGTACATCGTGCGGCAGACGGTGGGGCCGATTTTGGAGGCGCGGGCGGCGACGTTTGCGGCGGCGATGGAGCGCGTGGCGGAAGCGCGCCGGGCGTTGAGCCACACCGCTGACCCCGGCAAGACGCGCCTCTTGCGCGGGCAACTGGAAGCCGCCGAGCGCGACGCCCGCGAAGCCTTCCTGGGCGTCAAAGTCCTCGATCCGGCCATGGGGTCGGGCCATTTCCTGGTCAACGCGGTGGACTTCCTCACCGACGGCATCATCCGGCAGATGCAGGCCTTCCACGACGCGCGCGCCGACGTCCCCTGGGACTGGAATCCCATTCAGCAGTTGGTGGAGCGGGTGCGGGCGGAAATCCTGGACGAGATGTCCCGTCAGGGCATTGCGGTAAGCCCGGCGCGGCTCGACGACACCGCGCTGCTCACCCGCCTGGTGCTGAAGCGCTGCATCTACGGCGTGGACTTGAATCCGATGGCGGTGGAGCTGGCGAAGCTGAGCCTCTGGCTGCACTCCTTCACCGTCGGCGCGCCGTTGAGCTTTCTGGATCATCACCTGCGCTGGGGCAACAGCCTCATCGGGACGGACGTGCGGACGGTGGAGGCGGGGATGCAGCGGACGGAGACCGGGCAGTTCGGGCTGTTCCAGGGGCCGTTTGCCGGGCTGCTGGACTTGACGACGCTGATGGTGGAGGTGGTGGACCGCGCCGACGCCACGCTGTCGGACGTGCGGCGCAGCGCGGAGGACTTCGCGGCGCTGCAAGCCTCGCTCACGCCCTACAAGCGGACGCTCGACCTGGCGGTGAGCCGGCATTTCGGCAACCCGGAGGCCGACGAGTTCTTGAAGCTGTACGGCGACGCCGTGCTGCCGGCCCTGCGCGGCGAAAAGCAAGTGGCGCAGCGTTACCAGGACGCGATGGCGCGGGCGCGCGCCCTGTGGGAAGAAAAACGCTTTTTCCACTGGGACTTGGAGTTCCCGGAAGTCTTCGTGGACTTGCGGAAGCGGGATTGGGCGGAAAATCCGGGGTTTGACGCGGTGATTGGGAATCCGCCGTATGGTTTGACTGATGCACTTGCTTGGTTTGCAGGTATTCCCAATGATATTTTTGTGTACTTCTGGAGGCGGGGAATTGACACAACTAAAACAGAAGGATACCTTTCGCTCATCACACCAGCAGGTTGGCTCACGGGAGTTAACTTTCAGAGCCTACGAGAAATACTACTGGACAATGGCGAAATTCTAAGAATTGTAGGACTTCCTTATGATGTTTTTGAGGGCGCTTACATTGATACTTGTATCGTTGTGATTAGAGCTGGCAAAAGCACTTCGCAAGCGGTTGAAGTCAAACAAATGCGAAAAAACGATGATGCGACAAAGATCGGAGAGTTAAGCTATGATGCTCTTGACGTCAGTTTATGGCGCACCGATCCCTATAAAAAATTTGTACTTCTTCCTGCTGTAGCGAAGTTACAGAGATTCCGTTCGTCGCCACAGTTTGTACCATTAGGTGAGTTGGTTCGTGTAGAGCGAGGAGTACAACCTTACAGCCGAAGCAAGCACACCAAAGAGCAAATAGAAAATGACTTTCTACGTTTACACAGTACCTCTGTTCATGAACCACAGGAAATGTATCTTCCCGAATTGCTTGGTGAAGAATTATCAAGGTATCGTATTGACTCAAGTGGTAATCAGTGGTTAAAGTATTCTGATGAGTTAGCCAGTAAACGCGATCTAGACTTTTTTGTGCGTCCAAGAGTTGTTTTGAGACGGCTGTTATCAAGACGACGCGAATTGATGAGTGCAGTCACATCGGCGCGGTTAATCACGACAGATAATATCTTAAATGTCTTGGTTGAAGCTGAGGGTATATCAGAATACTACATTGCCTCGTTGTTAAATTCTAAATTGATTGCCTGGATTTACACAAACACATCGGCAATTTCAGTAAAAGACGATTTCCCTCAAGTCACATACGAAGAATTAAAAACTCTTCCCATTCCCCGCATCACCTTCACCACCCCCGCCGAAGAGCGCGCCCACATGCTCGCCGAGGCGCAAGCCCGCGCCGCCGCGTGGCTCCAACAGCCGGACGCCGCCACCGCCTCTTACCGCGCCTTCCTGGAATGGAGTACGGAGTATGGCGTAGGGAGTAAGGGAACGAATGACGAATTGCGAATTACGAATGACGGATTACGAATGACGAATGACGCATCCCCACTCACCCATTCCGATGTCATGCACGACCTCCTGGCCTCCCTCGCCGAAACCATGCTGGCCTTGAACAAGGAAAAGCAGGCCGAAATGCGCGGCTTCCTCGCGTGGCTGGAGCGGCACATCGGCGCAAAGCTGGACGATCTCACCGGCAAAACGGACCTCCAGGGCTACCTGGGCGATTACCAGAAAGGCGCAGCGCCGCTGGCCTTCGCCGACCTGCTCAAGCGCCTGCGCCAGAACCGGCGCAAACTCGCCGCCGACCCCGACGCCCGCGCCTTCCAGGAGCGCCTCGAACAGGAATACGCCGCCAGCCTCGCCAAACTGCTCCCCCTCAAGGCCCGCCTCGCCGCTACCGACCGGCTGATCGATCTGCTGGTGTATCGCCTCTATGGGTTGACGGAGGAAGAGGTGGGGATTGTGGAGGGGGAGAGGAGTTAGGAGTGAGGAGTTGCGAGTGAGGAGTGAGGGGTTAGGAAGCAGGTTGTGCTACAATAGATGAAAATGTAGCCGCGATTTCCAAATCGCGCGATGAAATAGTTATAAAGGAGGTGTTATATGACACACATAGTATCATCCCCTGCCGGGGTGACATCCCGCGAACCGTCCCTAACAGCGACCATTGCGCCGGCCATTCAACAAGCCTTGGCGGCTTTGCTGACGGCGTGGGCTGAGATCGGAACGCAAGAGATTGTGATCCACCTGGGCGGAGCGCCGGTCGCGGTGTTGATCCCTTACGCTGAGTATCAGATTCTACAACGGGAAGATATTTTGACCGACCTGCGCGATGGCGTTGAGGCCGAGCAAGTGTATCAAGAGTGGTTAGCCGACCCCGCTGCCGCACGCGCCTACAGCGAAGTGCGCGCCGAGATGGTCTCCGAAGGGTTGCTCGATGAGTGACGAGTCACGCCCGGTGTGGCAAGTGTTGATCAGTCATGAGGCGGAAAAAACCTTGCGCCGATTGGATCGCCCCCTGCGCGAGCGTCTGGATCGAGCGATTCGACACCTGGCAGAGGATCCTTTTCCGGCCAACAGCCGCAAGTTGGTAGGCTATTCAGAGGATTATCGCCTGCGAGTGGGGGACTGGCGCATCATTTATACCGTGCGTCAGCAACAGTTGGTGATCCTGGTAGTGAAGGTTGCCCCACGCGGACAAGCCTACAAGAAATGATCCGACATGAAGGGCCTGGGGCTGGTCGCTGCTGTTCTCTGGCGGCGCCCGCGCCGTTAGGACGCTGGGAGGGCTTGCACTTTTCCCCATTTTATGCTTTGATCAAAACAACCCTAGCGGGACTATCACCAGTAGAGCGACAATTGGGTTCGTAGTAACCACTTCAGTGGTTCTTTTAACGACTAAAGTCGTTACTACGAGCCTAAATTTGCATCTATTGATCACACTTTCAGGAGGCTTAACAATGGCGAAGAAGATTCAAGTATGGCAGGCTTTGGGGCCGCGATTGGCGGTGACGGAGGCGTTAGCAGCCGAGACCCTCGTTGAACGCCTGATCAGTACGACCAATCAGACGCGCGGCAGTATCCTGGCGGTGCTGGCGGAGCTGGATACACTGATTGAGGAGGGCCTGAAGGAAGGGCGCATCGTCAAATTGCCCAACGGGACTTCCTACCGGCCCACCGGCAAGAAAGATGGCAGCATCAATGTCACGGTTCACTTGAACGCGGCGATGCAGACGCGCATCAATGCCGGGCAGCGCGCCAAATGGGAGAACGCCGCCAACATCAACAAAAGCGAGGCGGAACTGATTGCCCAGTGGAACGCCGCGCATCCCGATGATCTGGTAGAAGAAGACTAGCGCGCGACACGGCCATCCTCAACCGACGAACCGCCGCCCGACCTGAAAAGCCGGCGGCTGTTTTTTGGTATGCGTTTAGTTCTGTGAGCAGACCGCACGCTAGCAGTGCTGGCGCGGCTAAAGCCGCAGGGAAAGAGAGATTTTTTCGTGGGCGGGCGTAGCCCGCCCACGAAAAAACACCCCAAACCCCTCTTTTGCCCTGAAAAGCTCGGCGGATAAGGCGGAGCGCTCACAAAACTAAACGATTACGTTTTTTGATCGTTTGAAAAGTGCTCGTGCTTTCGGGCAAAAGTTCCCGTGCTTTCAAGTAAAACCACCGGCGCTTTCAAGCAAAACCACCTGTGCTTTTGAAGAAAAGCACGGGTGGTTTTTTTGATAATCGGCAATGACTCCGCCGAAGAAACTAGCCCTCTCACGCAAAGACGCCAGGCCGCTCAGGGAAATGCCGCTCAACCTGCACATTCTTCAATTGAGGGGGGCTTTTTCGTGAGCGGGCTGCGCCCGC
>DAOUGD010000342.1:0-46630 GCA_034429475.1 Anaerolineae bacterium | reverse complement strand
GGGCGGGCGCAGCCCGCCCACGAAAAAACACTCCCTCAACCACGCCTTTAGGCGCAAATCACGAGCCAAAACGAATTTTCGGATAGATTCCAAGTCTTCCTGGAAGCTGAGCCAGCTTCCAGGAAGACTCGAATAAAATGCGGACTACTTGCGTCCCTCGACCAACCGATCCACCACAGTGGGATCGGCCAGCGTGGAGGTATCGCCCAACGCGCTGATGTCGCCCTCGGCAATCTTGCGCAGGATGCGGCGCATGATCTTGCCACTGCGTGTCTTGGGCAGCGCATCCGTGAACTGAATCTCATCCGGGCGGGAGATCGGGCCGATTTCCTTGCGGACGTGATCCATCAATTCTTTGACGAGCGCATCATTCGGTTCAAAGCCCTTGTGTGGCGTGACGTAAGCGTACAACGCCTGCCCCTTGATGTCGTGCGGGCGACCTACGACAGCGGCTTCGGCCACGGCGGGGTGGCTCACCAGCGCGTGCTCGACTTCCGCCGTGCCGATGCGGTGCCCAGAGACGTTCACCACGTCGTCAATGCGGCCCATCAGCCAGTAGTCGCCGTCGGCGTCCTTGCGGCAGCCGTCGCCGGTGAAGTACAGATCTTCATACATCGCAAAGTACGTGTCAATGAAGCGGTCGTGATCGCCCCACATCGTCCGCGCCATGCCGGGCCAGGGGGTCTTGATGCACAACTTACCGCTTTCATCTACAGGACATTCCGACCCATCGTCCCGGATGATGATCGGTTCCACACCGAAGAACGGCTGGCTGGCGCTGGCGGGTTTGAGGGTGTGGACGCCGGGCAGCGGCGTGATCAGGATGCCGCCGGTCTCGGTCTGCCACCACGTATCCACGATGGGGCAGCGGCCTTTGCCGATGTTGCGGTGATACCAGAGCCACGCTTCGGGGTTAATCGGCTCACCGACGCTGCCCAGGATGCGCAGGCTGGAAAGATCGCACTTCTCGACCCACTCGGTGCCCATACGGGCCAGCGAGCGGATGACAGTCGGTGCGGTGTAGAAGACGTTGACCTGGAATTTATCCACGATGTGCCAGAAGCGGCTGGCGTCAGGGTACGTTGGCACGCTCTCGTACATCACGCTGGTGGCGCCATTGGCGAGCGGGCCGTAGACGATGTAGCTGTGCCCCGTCACCCAGCCAATGTCGGCCGTACACCAGTAGGTATCCTCGTCATGCACGTCGAAGATATACTTGTGCGTCATCGCCACGTAGGTGAGATACCCACCGGTGGTGTGCATCACGCCCTTGGGCTTGCCGGTTGAGCCAGAGGTGTACAGGATGAAGAGCGGGTCTTCCGCGTTCATGACCTCTGGATCGCACACCATCGAGGCATTCGCCATTTCATCGTGCCACCAGGTGTCGCGGCCCTCGACCATGGTTGCCTTGCCCTCGGCGCCGCGCTGTGCCACGATCACGTGTTTGACCGAAGGACAGGTCTTCAGCGCTTCATCCGCAATGGTCTTGAGCGGGATGGCCTTGCCGGAGCGCAACGACACGTCGGTCGTGATCAACAGCTTACATTCTGAATCCTGAATCCGGTCGGCGAGCGAAGAGGCGCTGAAACCGCCGAACACGATGGAGTGGATCGCGCCAATGCGCGTGCAGGCCAGCATCGCAATCGCCAGTTCAGGTACCATCGGCATATAGATGGACACCCGGTCGCCCTTCTGGATGCCTTTGCTCTTGAGCACGTTGGCGAACTTGCTGACCTCGCGGAGCAAATCCTGGTATGTATAGACCTTCACATCCTCTTCCGGCTCACCCTGCCAGATGATGGCGGCTTTGGTCTTGCGCCAACTATTGGCGTGCCGATCCAGACAGTTGTACGAGAGATTCAACTGCCCATCCTCGAACCACTTGTGCTGGATGATGCGTTCGCTGCTGTCCCAGGTGTAGTTGCGACCTATCGTGGGAGCCTTGAACCAATCCACGAACTCGGTTGCAACCTGGAGCCAGAACCCATCCGGGTTGTTGATGGACTCGTCGTACATCGCTTTATATTGCTCATAAGACTTGATATACGCCTTGGCGCTGATCTCGGCGAGCGGTGAAAAACGCTTTTGTTCCACTTGTTCAGACATACTACAGTTCCTCCTAAATTAAAAAGATAAGGGTGATTTTCTGTGTCTGTCCATGAATCACGGGAAATTCACAGACAGAATCAACACTGAGATTAACTTGTCTTCGTTGCCAGAACGAGGCGCATATCAATCGCCATCGCGCCCCGGCCTTCCTCGAAGACCATCAACGGGTTGACGTCCATCTCGACGATTTCGGGGAAATCCGTCACCAGTTGGCTGATACGAAGCAGGGCGTCCACCAGCGCCATGTGGTCCGACGGCGGTTCGCCGCGCACCCCTTCCAGGAGCCGATACGCGCGAATCTCGCGGATCATCTCATCGGCCTCACGGGGGCTGAAGGGAGCGATGCGGAAGGAGACATCTTTCAACGCCTCCACATAAATACCGCCCAACCCGAAGGCGACCAACGGCCCAAATTGCGGATCGCGGCTCATACCCAGCAGTACCTCGCGGCCTCCATGCACCATTTCCTGCACTTGACAACCCCAAACACGCGCCCCCGGCACATAGCGTCCGGCGCGATAAATCATCAGATCGAACGCATCCCGCACATCGCCCGGCGTGCGCAAGTTGACCTTGACGCCGCCCACGTCCGTCTTGTGCAAAATATCGGGCGAGGCGATCTTCATCACGACGGGGTAGCCAAACTCTTCGGCGATACTGACTGCCTCCTCCGGGCTGCTCGCCAGCCGCGAGCGGGGCACGGTGAAGCCGTAGGCCTTGAGCACTTCCCACGCCTCGGCGTCGCCGATGGAGACGCGGCCCTCGGAACGCACGCGGTCAAACAACTCGCGCACCGGGCGTTTGTCCACATCAATGGGCACGGCGCCAAAGATGCGGCGATCCTGTTCTTTGCGATAGTCTCGCATCGCGGCCAGCGCGTCGGCCGCACGCTCAGGGAAGGGATAGTTAGGAATGCCGTACTGCCACAACACATCCACCCCGGCCTGGATGCGCGCCTCGCCCATAAAACACCCCAGCACCGGCTTGCCGCAATCCTTCGCCATCCGCCCGACAGCGTGCGCCGTGGCCTCGATCTCCGTCATGGCCTGCGGCGTGACAATGACGATGACGCCATCTACCTTCGGGTCGTTCAAGACTAACTGCAACGCATGTTCGTAACGGTCGGCCAGCGCATCCCCCAACACATCCACCGGATTGGCGGCGCTGGCAGCGCCCGGCAGATTCGCCATCAACTTCTCTGTCGTCTCCGGGGTGAGACGGGGAATCTCCAGTTTCGCGCGTTCCAACGCATCGGTCGCCAGGATGCCCGGCCCGCCGGCGTTGGTCACAATGGCGATGCGGTCGCCCTTGAGCAGGGGTTGGTAGGCAAACGCCCGCGCATAATCAAACAACGCTTCCATTGAAATGGCGCGGATGATGCCGGCCTGATTGAAAGCGGCCTTGTACGCGGCCTCCGACCCGGCCAGGCTGCCGGTATGCGACGACACCGCCCGCGAACCGGACGCGGTCACGCCGGACTTGATCGCCACTACCGGCTTCTTGCGCGTAATGCGCTTGGCCGTCTCGATGAACTTTTGCCCGTGCGGCACGCCTTCGACGTACATCAGGATGACGCGCGAGTCGGGGTCGTCGCCCCAGGCCTCCATCAGGTCAATCTCGCTCACATCGGCCTTATTGCCCAGGCTGACAAACTTCGCAAACCCGATGTGCCCGCCCATCGCCATGTCCAACACCGCCGTCCCCAACGCGCCCGACTGGGACATAAAGGAAATCGGCCCGCTTTGCGGCATCCCGGCCGCGAAGGTGGCATTGAGCGGAGAATGGGTGTTGATGATACCCAGGCAGTTCGGCCCGATCAGGCGGATGTGGTGCTTCTGGGCGAGCGCGACCAGTTGCAATTCCTGCTCCAACCCCTCGCGCCCGGCCTCACGGAAGCCGGCGCTGATGACGACGACGGAGGGAATCTTCTTCTTACCACATTCCTCGACTGCCGCCAGCACGAACCGCGCCGGGATGACAATCACCGCCAGATCGATCTTGCCGGGAACATCAGTGACAGAGGGATAAGCCTTGAGGCCAAGAATTTCATCGGACTTGGGGTTAATCGGGTAAATTTTGCCGGGGAAACCGGCCTGGATGATGTTATTTAAGACGGAAAAGCCCAACTTTTCGGGATCGCGCGAAGCGCCAATAACAGCTACTGACTTTGGAGAGAAAAATGTTTCTAACATACGTTATACCTTGTTCCTTGCCTTACTGGAATCTGGGGAAGGTGAATACAAAGGTGCGTTGAGTCATCACAGGCAAAGAAAAAGAAAAGCAGGAATGCTTTTCTTTTTCTGAGTGGTGTTATTGGATCAATCACCTTTGCCTCCCTAAAACGACCGTATGGAGAATGAGTAGATGTCGCTGCCAGGCATTTCGTCCTCACAGACTCCCTGGCATAATTTCGGAGATACTCTTCACCCTAAAGCCGTATTTTAGACGTTTGTGGCAGGGTGTCAAGAGCAAATAGTCACCCTTCAAAATTGACTTGTCATAAAACCATAGCTGTGCCAAAATACGGAAGTAGAGGCTTTCCATGAAAGGACAAAACGATGCGTGAAGAAACCATCACTTTATCAGGGCGACCGCTTCCCATCACCTGGGTTCACACCCTGGTCATCGGCAGCGGCGCGGCGGGATTAAATGCCGCCGTCCAACTGCGCGCCAGCGGGGTGGACGACGTGCTCATTGTCACCGAAGGCTTGCAGATGGGCACCTCCATCAACACCGGCAGCGACAAGCAAACGTACTACAAGCTCTCGCTGTGCGGCCAGGATACGGACGCGCCAGAAGTTCTGGCGGAGACGTACTTCGCCGGCGGCAGTATGCACGGCGATCTGGCGCTCGTCGAGGCCAGCCTCTCGGCGCGCGCGTTCTTGCACCTGGTGAACCTCGGCGTGCCGTTCCCCCGCGACGCCTACGGACAATTCGTCGGCTACAAGACCGACCACGACCCGCGCCAACGCGCCACCTCCATCGGCCCGTACACCTCCCGCGAGATGTGCCGCGCGCTCATCCGCCAGGTGCAGGCGTTGGGAATTCCAGTGCGGGAGGGGCGGAATGTGGTGGAGTTGGTGACGGAAAAGGGTGAGGGGGAGCGGGGGAGCGGGGGAGCGGGGTAGAAGCGCATGGTTGGGGCGTTGGCGCTGGATGCGGAGGGAAGGCTGGAGGCGTATGCGGCGGAAAATGTGGTGTTTGCCGTCGGTGGGCCGGGCGGATTGTACCGCACCAGCGTCTACCCCGACGTGCATACCGGCGCGATTGGACTGGCGCTGCTGGCGGGCGCCAAGGCGCAGAGTTTGCCGGAATCGCAGTACGGGCTGGCCTCTACGCAATTCCGCTGGAACGTCTCCGGGACGTATATGCAAGTCATCCCGCGCTTCATCAGCACCGACGCGGACGGTGTGAGTAACCCCCACGAATTTATGCGCGAGTATTTTGATTCCGTCGGCGCGATGAACTCGATGGTCTTCCTCAAGGGCTATCAATGGCCCTTCGACACGCGCAAGGTCATCGGCGGCTCCTCCCTTGTGGACATCCTGGTCTACATTGAAACGGTGCAGCGCGGACGGCGCGTCTTCCTCGACTTCCGCGCCAACCCGGAGGACTTCCGCTTCGAGGAGTTGAGCGAGGAAGCGTATACCTACCTCGCTAAATCGGAAGCGCTGCTGGACACTCCCATCGCCCGCCTGGCAAAGATGAACCCCGGCGCGATCCAGCTCTACCGCGACCACGGCATTGACCTCCACACCGAACCGTTGGAAATCGCTGTGTGCGCGCAGCACAACAATGGCGGGTTGGCAGGCACTCTGTGGTGGGAGTCCGTGAACGTCAAGCACCTGTTCCCGCTCGGCGAAGTGAACGGCTCGCACGGCGTCTACCGGCCTGGCGGCTCCGCGCTCAACTCCGGGCAGGTCGCGGGCTTCCGCGCGGCGGAGTACATCGCCAACCGCTACCTGGGCTGGACGCTGGACGAGGACGCCGCGCAGCAGACGGTGGCAGCCGCGGCATCCGATTTGCTGACATGGTTGGCGCAGCCGGGCTCGGCCCGCTCCTGGGAAGCCGAGCGGGCCGAGTTCCAGGCGCGGATGAGCCGGGCCGGCGCGCACATCCGCTCGCTGGCGGAACTGCGGCAGGCCGTGCCGGAGGCGTGGGCGCAATTCCGGCGCGTCAACGCGGCTCCCGATCCGGCGGACGTCGGCGAGAGCCTGCGCAACCGGCAGCTCTGCTTCGCGCACGCCGTCTACCTGGAAGCGATCCGGTTTGCGTTGGAGAGCGGCGTGGGCAGTCGCGGCTCCGCGATGGCCGTAGACCCGGACGGCGCGCCGGTTCACGACCGGCTCGACGCCGCGTGGCGGATTCTGCCCGAAGCGGTGGCGTTCCGCGAGCAGGTGTTGGAAACAACCGCCACAACCGCAGGGCAGGTCACATGCGCCTGGATTCCGCGCCGCCCGCTCCCACATCCCGACTCGTGGTTTGAGACGGCGTGGGCAAAGTTTAGAGGAGGGGAAATTTATGAATAATATGAAAATTCTCGTGACCGGCGGCATGGGGGAAATCGGACGGCCTACCGTCCGGTGGTTATTGAATCATGGACACACGGTGCGTGTGCTGGATCGGCGCATGGATGCGCCGATCTCCGGCGCGGAGTGTTATGCGTGTGATGTGACCGACTACGCGGCCCTCGCTTCCTACATGGAAGGCATAGAAGGCGTCATCCACCTGGCCGCCTATCGCCATCCAAGCATGGCGCACGGTGCGGAGATGTTCCGCGTCAACGTGGGCGGGACGTTCAACGTATTCGCGGCGGCCGCGGCGGCCGGGATCAAGCGGGTGGTCTGCGCCAGTTCGATCAATGCGCTGGGCTACAATTTCGGCGTGGACTTCCCGGCGGGGCAACTGCGCTATTTTCCCATTGACGAGGAGCATCCGCTTTACACGACCGATCCCTATTCCTTCTCCAAGCAGATGATTGAAGAGATCGGCGGGTATTTCTGGCGGCGCGAGGGCGTCAGCAGTGTATTCCTGCGCTTCCCGGCGGTCTATGACCTGGAGGCCGACCCGCCTTCGATTCTAACGGACTTCGTCACTGCCTGTGAGAAGCAAACCGCCGCCATGCTGGCGCTGACGGAACCGGCGCGCACCAAGCGCGTCCGCGCGATGATCGCCCGCTTCGAGGAACGCGCCCGGAATCGGGAGTGGGAGACACAATTCGATTTTAGCGCGCCGGACACGAATGTCATGTTCGGGCGCAGCAACTTCTGGACGAGCCTGGACGTGCGCGATGCGGCGCAGGCGGCGGAAAAGGGACTGCTGGCGGATTTCACGGGCAGTCACGCGCTCTACGTGACTGACGCGCGCAATTTCGTGCGGCTTTCTTCGCAAGAACTGGCGGCAGTCTTTTTCCCCGAGGTAACGGTGTGGAAACAGCCCGTGCGGGGCACGGAGACGTTGGTGAGCATCGCGCAGGCGCGCGCTCTCATTGGCTTTGAGCCGGCCTACTCCTTCAACGCTGCGGGAGCGTGAACCAGAACGTAGACCCTTCGCCGGGCATACTTTCGACGCCCACCTCTCCGCCGAGTTTTTCGACGATGCGCTTGACGATGGACAGGCCCAGGCCGTGGCCTTCCGCCCGCACTTGATTGAGCCGGGTGAATTCCACAAACAGGCTGGCGCACTGTTGGGGCAACAGACCGGGGCCGTTGTCGCGCACCCAAAAACGGATCGCTGATTTTGGATTTTGGACGGCGCTGGTCTCTGAAGTCGGCAGGCTATTTTCCGGAAGAGAAAAACCTAGCTCCACATAAGGGAGAATCCCTTCGTCGGGACGGCCGCCATATTTGAGGGCGTTGCTCAGGTAGTTGACCCACACTTCTTCTACCCAGGGGGCGTAGCTGAACACCGTGGGCCAGGTGCGCGGCACTTTGATTTCAGCCTGGGTTTCGGCGGCCAGGTCTATCAGCCGCTCCCGCGCCTCGGTGACGATGTCGCCCATAGCCAATTCAGCCATGCTCACTTCATCCATTTTGCGCACGCTGGACAGCAGCAGTAACTCGTTGATGATGTTGACCATTTTGTGGCCGGTGCGCACGATGGACTGCAAAGACTGCTCCACCTGCGGCGGATCCATCGTCGTATACCGTTTCTCCAACACCATGCCGAATCCCACCACGATGGTCAGCGGGCTTTTCAGGTCGTGCGCGACGGTGTGTGCAAAAGCGTCCAACTCGGCGTTGCTGGCCTCTAACTCTCGCGTGTAGCGCAGCCGCAACTCTTCAGCAGCTTTGCGCTCGCTGATGTCGCGCAGCGTGACCAAACGTCCTGTCAATTCTCCACGCTTGTCGCGCAGCGGTGAAATGCGCAGATCGTAGACTTGCGGTTGGGGGCCGGACGTCAACGTGACTTCAGCCTGAGTCTGCCATTGATCCTGGAAGTGCCGCGCCAGACTCGGCCACGGACGCAAGGCGACCTCTACAGCCTGGCCGACCAGGGCCGTGGACGAGGTGTTCAATATCGTTTCCAACGCCGGATTGACGTCCACAATATGATTACCGGTATCCACCACCAACATCCCATCGCACATATTTTCAATCAGCGCTTCCCGCGCTACCGGGACGATCTCAAACATCCGATAATGGAACAATCCCCGCGCCATTGCCGCGCCGCCCAGGGTCAGGCCGGTCAAAGTTGCGTCGCCGGGGAAATCCAGGATTTTAAAATATTCCAATACGTTGAGAATCAGAGGGATCAGCGCGCCCAGCATCATCCACATGGCCTGCTGACGATACAGGCGGAACGTGCGCAGTGCTCCCCAGATCAGGATGACAATGCCCAGTCCCATCACGACGTAGGAATACCCTATCACGAGGGTATAGAACGGGCCAAAAGTGGGCGCCATATCCCACATAGTCCCCCGGTTTTGATAGACAATTTCTTGCCAGAACCATCGGTGGTAGGTATTGGTCCAGACCATGAGAATTTCTGTCATGGGAAACAGGCTGAACAGCAGCAAAGGAAGCGGCTTCAACCATTTGCGCCGGCCAGTGTACGCCAGTGCGAAGACTAACCATGTCGTCGGAATCCAGGCGACGATAGTATAACCAATCTGCTGCCACAATAGCTCAATCGCCTGCGTCCGGCAGAATTGCTGCCGCAGCGCAATCAGCGACCACGCGCTCAATTCCACCATGGCGACGATGAACGTCGTTGCGCCCTGCGCGCGGCGATGCTGCCAGGCGTATACCGCCAGCGCCGCCGACACGATAGCGCCGACCGGTAGGGAAATGACAAACAACACATAATACCAATCCATACTGGAAAAGTTTAACATATCCTCATGAAAGCACAATAGGAGCGATCAAATGTACATTATGGGCAAAGAAGAGATAGAAGCCGTCCAGCGCGTCCTCGAATCGCGGCAGCTCTTTCGCTATCGCGGCGGGGAAGGCGGCGAGTCGGACAAATTCGAGGCGGAATGGGCCGCCAAAGTCGGCGTCAGGCACGCGCTCGCGGTGACGAGCGGCACGGCCGCGCTGATGTGTGGGCTGGTGGGTCTGGGCGTGGGGCCGGGCGACGAGGTGATTGTGCCGGCCTACACTTTCATCGCGACTGCCAACGCTGCGCTGGCAGTGGGGGCGGTTCCCATCATTGCCGAAGTGGATGCCTCGTTGACTCTCGATCCGGCGGACGTGGCGCGCAAGATCACGCCGCGCACCAAAGTCATCATCCCCGTTCACATGAATGGCCTGCCCGCCAACATGGACGCGATGATGAAAATCGCGCAACAACACAACCTCAAGGTATTGGAAGACTGCTGCCAGGCCGACGGCGGTTCTTACGGCGGACGGCGGCTGGGCAGCATCGGCGACGCCGGCGCGTTCTCCTTCAATTACTACAAAATCATCACCTGCGGCGAGGGCGGCGCGCTGGTCACGAATAATGAAGAGATTTACCAGCGCGCGCGCATCTTCCACGATGGCGGCTCGGTTTTCCGCGGCTATGCTTCCGAAGTCACCGTGCCCTTTTTCGCTGGGATGAACTTCCGCATCAATGAAATCCTGAGCGCGATCCTGCGAGTACAGTTAACGCGGCTCGACGCGATGCTGGATGCGATGTTGACCGAAAAACGGCTGATGGCGCAGGCGTTGGAAGGCGCCGGCGACTTCACCCTGAACCCGGTCAACGACATCGAAGGCGATTGCGGTACGACGCTGGGGTTGTTGTTTCCTTCGGCGGAACGGGTGCGGGAAGTGCTAGCCCGGCTCGATGCTGCCGGGGTGGACGCCAGTACACCGATTGACAGCGGCCGGCACGTCTACACGAATTGGGATCCCATTTTGAAGCAGCATGGCGCGCATCACCCGGCGATGGACGCCTTCAAGATGACGCCGGCGCCTGTGGAGTACAGCATGGATATGTGTCCAAAAACGCTGGACTTCCTGGCGCGGACGGTGTTCCTGTACACCGATCCAGCCAGGTCGCGGGCAGAGTTGGAGGCGTTGATCGAAACGGTCAAAATGTGCGTAGCGTGACTTGAATCCATCTAAAAATGCAGCGCATCGCCGAAACTGGCGGTGCGCTGTTGATCAGGAATTGGAGGGAAGAATTTGTCCGTTAAAATCCGTTCAATCCGTTGAATCCAACCGCCGGTAATTGACGCCCAATTCCGCCAGCCGCCGCAGATGCGTCTGTAAGCGCGTGGTGAAGTTAGCGTAGTCCTTGCGGGCGGCCGGCGTCCACGTCACTTCCGCCAGGGCGCACAGGCGCGGATAGGCCATGTACTCCACGTGCGCCGGCGTCTTGATGTACTCCGTCCAGAGTTGCGCCTGCGCCCCCAGGACGTGGTGCGCCTTTTCCGCGTCAATCTCCGCGCTGACCGGCTCGTAGCTATACACCTTTTCCAGCGGCACAAACCCGCCGATGGCTAACGGCTCCGCGTCACGGTTCTCCGACTGGTAGTAATCCAGGTACAGGTACGAATTGGGCGCCATCACCACGTCGTGCCCGGCGGACGCGGCGTCAATGCCACCCTGGACGCCGCGCCACGACATCACCGTGGCGTTGGCGGCCAGCCCGCCTTCGAGAATTTCGTCCCAGCCCAGCAGCCGCCGCCCGCGCTCTGTGAGATAAGCGTCCATCCGGCGGATGAAGTAGCTCTGCAATGCCTCCGCGTCCTTCAACCCCAATTCCCGCATCCGCGCCTGCGCCGCCGGGCTGGATTCCCACTGCACTTTCGGAACCTCGTCGCCGCCGATGTGGATGAATTCACTGGGGAACAGCGCCAACACCTCATCCAGCACGTTCTGGAGAAATTGGAGTGTGCTTTCCTCAACGTTGTAAACATTCTCGTTGACGCCCCAGGTGGTGTAGACCGGCAGCAGCTCGCCGGTGTTGCCCAGTTCCGGGTAAGCCGCGATGGCCGCCTGCGCGTGGCCGGGCATCTCGATTTCCGGCACGACGGTCACGCCGCGCGTCTGCGCGTAGGCCACGACCTCGCGCACCTCGTCCTGCGTGTAGAAGCCGCCGTGCGGCGTCCCGTCGAACTCCGGCTTGAGATGATGGCGCGGATGTCCCACCACCGTCTCCTTGCGCCACGCGCCCACCTCGGTCAGGCGAGGATACCGCTTGATCTCGATCCGCCAGCCCTGATCGTCGGTGAGATGCCAATGAAAAACATTGAGCTTGTGCAGCGCCAACAAATCAATGAACTTCAGCACGAAGTCTTTCGGCATGAAATGCCGCCCCACGTCGAGCATCGCGCCGCGCCAGCCGAAACGGGGAGTATCCTCAATCTCCACGCAGGGGATGTCCCAGGCCACATCCGAGACCGGCGTGGAGCGGAAACTCTCCGGCGGCGCCAACTGCCGCAGCGATTGGAGCGCGTAGAACAGTCCGACCGGCTGCGGCGCGCGCAGGTTGATTTGCTGAGGCGTGACGGTCAGGCGATACCCTTCGGCGCCCAGGTCGGCCAGGGCAGGATCAAGACGAAAGACAATGGCCGGGGCATTGGCGACGGCTTCCGCGTCGGCCAGTGGGAAGCTGGTCGCCGGCGCGAAGGCCGCGCGGCACAGCGCCGCTACCTCACGCGCCGCCGCGTCGGCCACAAGCACCGTATCCGGCGTCAGGGTGAAGGAACCTTCCCCCAAACTCGCATGTACCGGTTCAGGCACAATCATCACGTGCGTCATACCTATCCTCCTGATGTGAAAACATTTTTAAAACGTGAAACGTGAAACGTGATAACTCACAATGCGATCCTCACGTTTTACGTCTTCACGCGCAGTTCGATCATTCTAGCACGGGAACAGGCCGCCGCAACCACGGTTTTTGACTTTCATTCCAACCTCACTATGATGAAAGTATCACTTCCCAGTTAAAGAGGCCGCTATGATCGTACAATTCCTTTCCATTGTGATTTTTACGTTTTCTTTGACGCTGTTGGTGTTGGGCGCGGTGACGTGGTGGATCGAGCGCGAGCGCAAGCGCGTGCTGGGGGTAGGGATGATCGCCAGTGGCCTGGTCATCGCTATCGGCTACGCGCTGCTGGGCAGTCGTTTCTCCATTGCGTGGTTTGGCCGTCTGATCGTCGCTGTGGACCTGCCCCTGCTCTGGGCGACGGCCATCCTCTACACCATCGGCGTATTGGGCGGCATCGGGCTGGCCGGGGGCCTCTTTATGTGGATGTCGGGGCGGCTGACGCGGCTCCAGCCGACCCGCCTGGAACGGCAACTGGTAGCGTACATCGGCGTCATCCTGCTGGTGGCGCTGCTCATCAACCTGATCGCCGTGCTTATGAGCCGGTGAACATTCCCCGCAACAGATTGAAACGAATGCTTTGATCCTATCATTCCTTAAATCCTGCTGTTTTTGGAGGAGAAAGCGATGCTCTACACACGGAACATGCTCGAAAAATTTGAAGATCAGACCCTCGCACCCTACGGCTTCCGCAGTCGGGAGTC
Organism: Anaerolineae bacterium; assembly: GCA_034429475.1. GTDB lineage: Bacteria > Chloroflexota > Anaerolineae > B4-G1 > SLSP01 > JAKQHY01. Next base: position 33,557 of record DAOUGD010000342.1, on the reverse strand, counting down.
GCGGGGGCGCGTGTATCTCCAGGAAGAGGCGGATTACCGCACTTGCTTCCAGCGGGATCGAGATCGTATCTTGCACACCACCCCCTTCCGCCGCCTGGAATACAAGACGCAGGTGTTCGTCAACTACGAGGGCGACTACTACCGCACGCGCCTGACGCACACACTGGAAGTCGCCCAAATCGGGCGCACGATGGCCCGCGCGCTGGGCGCCAACGAAGACCTGGTGGAGGCCATCTGCCTGGCGCACGACCTGGGCCATCCACCCTTCGGCCATTCCGGCGAGGTCGCACTCAACCGGTTGCTGGCCGACGCCGGCGGCTTCGACCACAACAAACAGTCGCTGCGCATCGTGGAGACGCTGGAATGTCGCTACCCCGACTTCCCCGGCCTGAATTTGACGTGGGAAGTGCGCGAAGGCATCGTCAAGCACGAGACGGAATACGACGCCGCCGACGCCAGCCGCTTCGATCCGGCGCTGCGCGGCACGCTGGAGGCGCAGCTCGCCAATCCCGCCGACGAACTGGCCTACACCGCCCACGACCTCGACGACGGCCTGCGTTCTGGCCTGATCCAACCGGCAGACCTGGACGGCGTCGCCTGGTGGGAGCGGCTCAAGGAGAGCCTAGGGTGGGACGGCGCCGGCTTCAACCGGCTGTGGCGGCACCGACTGGTGCGACGGCTGTTGGGACTGCTGATCACCGACGCCATCGAGGAGACGGCGCGGCGCATCCAGGCGTCCGGCGTCGCCTCTGCGGCGGACGTGCGCGCCTGGCCGGAAAAACTCGTGGCCGCGACCCCGGACGTGGCGGCGATGACGCGCGAACTGAAAAAATTCCTCTACGCGCATCTGTACTGCCATCCCCGTGTGATGCGGATGCAGACGAAGGCCGAGCGCATCCTTACGGCGCTATTCGACGCTTACGTCGCCGAGCCGCGCCAGTTGCCCCAGGAAGAGCAGGCCAAATTGGACACGCGCGCGCTCACCCGCGTCGTGTGCGACTACATCGCCGGTATGACCGACCGCTACGCCCTGGAAGAATACGCCAAAATGTTTGATCCGTTTGAACGGGTATAGGCGCTGCGCCGAAATACAGCTTTTCCCATCCTTCTTTGTTTGACAGTTCTTTCAAATTGCGTATACTTGGCTTCGTCGGTTAGCGTTAGCCTCGGAGGTTGGCTCCGGGGCGAGCGACAATCTATATCTTAGTATGAAGTAGGAGTAAACAGAAGTACCATGAGTGATCGGATCAAAGGAACAGTGAAGTGGTTTAACGCCGCCAAAGGCTATGGTTTCATTTCTCGTGAAAACGGAGAGGACGTCTTCGTCCATTATTCCGCTATCCGTTCTGAGGGCTACCGCAAACTGCTGGAAGGGCAAGCGGTGGAGTTCTCGCTCGTCGAGACCCCCAAGGGACTGCAAGCGGCTGACGTTGACATGCAATAGAACGCCAGTACACAGCATTTTAAATGCTCTTTGTTCAAGAAACCACCCGTTACGGGTGGTTTCTTTGTTTTGAGCTGAGGCTTGACAGAACCTTACTTGCCCCTTAAACTTGAGACGGTTGAGGAATAATGGAACACCATAACCAAATTCTACGGTTTCAAGAAGGGACGCGCAGCCAGCACCCTAGTGCGGAAATTATGGTGACCGGTCTCACACCCCATCGCACCGAAGCGGCGGGTGGGGAGCTGGTCATCATGGTGGATCTGACGCCGCCCCTGCCCCAGCGCAGTCGGGAGATTCGCGCGATTGCCGCTCAGACCTACCAGACCTCGTCGGGGAGTGTGGTAGCGCGGCTACGGCGCGCGCTGGCCGAAGCCAACCGCTATTTGGTCCACCTTAATATGAATGCCGCGCCGGGCGCCAAATGCGCCGGCAGCCTCACCTGCGCCGTCTTTGAAGACAACGAACTGTTCCTAGGGCAAATCGGCGCCGCCTATGCCTGCGTCCATCACCCGGATGGGCGGTTTGAGACATTCCCCCGCCGCACCCGCTTGCTCATGCCGTTGGGCGGCGCGCTGCCGCCGGTGATCAACATCGGCTACACCACGCTGGAAGAAGATTGCGTGGCACTGCTGGCGACCACCCCCATCGCCGAGTCCCAGACGCACGAGCGCTGGCAAGAATTGCTGGCGACCGCGTCGGTGGACACGATAACGCCCCAGATCATCGCGGCGCTGGCGCAAAGCGGCGCGTCGGGCAGTCTGGCGCTCATTCACCTGCTGGCGGAGAAATCCCTGGCAGCACAACCGACCAGGCCAAGTCACTTCTGGGAGCGGTTCAGCGGGCTGCGCAAAACGCCGCCAACAGAGTCGCTTCCACCAGCCCTCCCGACGCCGGAAACCTTTCTCCCCACGCCGGAAGAGGCCCAGGCGGTTGTCCCGTTATCAGCCAGGGGACAAATCCCCATCCAGGAGCCGGAACTCTCGGCGCCGCTGCCGGCATTCTTGCAGCGGCGGCTCCAACAACGTGCGGCAGCAACGACGGGGGAACCTCCGTCAACTGCCAAGAAATTCCCTCTGCCAGCCATCCACCTGCCGCCTCTGCGTACGTGGCTGCATGACCTGTTCCGCAAACAGGCGCACCCGCGCACCCGCGCCACCACGGCCGAGCGCGCGCGCCTGCATCACGCCCTGCTCGCCCTGTTGCCAGGCCGGCTCGAAACGGCGCCGCCCCCCAAAGTCCGTCCGGCGCCCCAGGAAAATACCCCCATCATGGGGGGCGTGACGCTGGGAGTGTTCCTGATTATCCTCTTCATCACACTGACCGAGTATTGGCAGAGCGGCGGGACGCAATACATCTTCTCGCTGTTGGATACGGCGCAGACGGTGCGGCAAACCGCCTACACCAGCCAGGAGGCTGCGGATTGGCAGCGGTTGTTGGATTTGAGCAACCGGATTGTGACGCGGGACCCGCGCAATCAAGAGGCCAAGCGGCTCAAAGAAGAAGCCCAACAGGCCATTGCCGCGCTGAAACACGCGGCGATGTTGGACGTCCGGCCGTTGCTTGAACTGAGCGTGGCGCCTACGCCGCGCCGGTTGTTGGTGACAGAGCGGTGGCTGTATGTGTTGGATACGGCCAACGACGAGGTCATCGGGCTGGAAATGCAGACGGATTATCTCACACCCACGACCGGCGCGCCGCTCACGCTGCTCAAATACGGGCAGACCTTCTACGGTGAGGCCGTCAACCATCTGGTGGATATGGCGTGGTTGACGCCCGGCGGCAATTATCCCGACGGCGCCGTCCTCATCTACAGCGACGGCGGCCTGCTCTACATCTACGAGCCGGTGACCGGCCCGGAAGGCGTCACCCGACAGCGCATCCAGGGGAACCTACAGGCTGGCATGGTCACGCTGATGGAGACGTTCGAGGATGAAATTTACCTCGTCCAGCGTCACGACAACCAGATTCTCACGTATGAGCCGATTAACGGGATTTACGAACTGCCCCGGGAGTATTTCCCGTCCGAGGCCGCGCCGCCGCTGCGGGAAGCGCTGGAGCTAGGGATGGACGGGCGAGTCTATCTGCTGATGGGGGAGGGGTCGGTGCGAACCTACTTCGCCGGTGCCGAAGACCTGACCTTTCAGATCAACGGCCTGCCCAACCCGGAATCCCAATCTACCCAAAGTCAAGAGAAATCATGGTTCAGCAACCTGTTTAAGCGCAATGACCTATCCGATACAGGATTTAAACCCATCGTGCTGGCCGTGGAACCGGACCCCGATGGGTTGATATATTTGGGCGACGCACAACACCAGCGCATTGTCGTGCTCGACAAACGAGGCAATTTCATGCACCAGTTCCGGCTGCCCGGTGAGGAGCTACAGCGCCTGGAGGCCATTGCCGTCAACGAAACCCCGCACATCCTGTACCTCATCGCTGACAACCGGCTCTTTGCCGCCCCCCTGCCGGACTTCGTGGCGCATTAGCGAGCGTTTCACGCAAAGGCGCAAGGGCGCAAAGGTCTCTTGCCTATTTGACTACAGGACTAACAACGACCAGACTCCCCGATTGTCAACGGATTAAGCAAATTCTTGATCCTATCATTCCGTAAATCCTGTTATTGAGGAGGCCAGATGGCAAAACCGGAACTATTGCGCACTTTTATCGCGTTACCTCTCTCGGCTGAGGTGATCGAGCAGTTGGACCAGGTGCAGCGCGCGCTGCGGCGGACGTGCCCGGAGCAGGCCGTGACCTGGGTGAAGCCGACGTCCATCCACCTGACGCTCTTCTTCCTGGGGGAAATTCTGCCGGAGATGATGACACCCGTGCAAGCGGCCCTGCACGTCGTCGCGCGCAACACGGCCTCGTTCAACTTCACCGTGCAGGGAGCGGGGGCGTTCCCCAACCTCAACCGCCCGCGCGTGATCTGGGTGGGGCTGTCCGATCCGGGCGGACGGCTGACCATGTTGCACCGGACTGTCAACGAAGCGATGGAAACTGTCGGCTTCAAGCCGGAAACACGGCCTTTCTCCCCGCATCTGACGCTGGGCCGCGTCAAGCCCCACGCAACGCGGGAAGACGCGCAAGCCATCGGGCAGGCAGTTGGCAAAATTGAGGTCGGCATCCTGGGGCAAGTCCGCGCCGCCGAAATTATCTTCTTCCGCAGCATCCTCAAGCCCACCGGGGCCGAGTATACCCCGTTGAAAACGTTCCCCTTAACGTGAAACGTAAAACGTGATGACTGCACAATCAAGTCATCACGTTTTACGTTTTATAGCTTTGCTACATCACCTGCTGATAGACCCCCAGTGTAATCCGCGCCGTCGCATCCCACTGGAAACGCGCAGCCTGTTTCAGCCCGGCGGCGGATAGCTGCGCCCGCCAATCGGCGTCTTGGGCAATACGCCGGAAAGCATCGGCCAACGTGGCGGGGTCGTCCGGGTTGATGAGCACCCCCGCGTCCCCCACGACTTCTGGCAAACTGGCGCGGTCGGCGACGACGGCCGGCGTGCCGCACTGCATCGCCTCCAACGCCGGGAAGCCGAAGCCCTCGTAGAAAGACGGCATCGTCAGCAGCAGCGCCCCATTGTAAAGCGCCGTCAAATCGCCCGGCGGAACTTCCTCAATAAAACGCACCCACGCTTCCAGATGGAGGTGTTGCACCCGTGCGAAAATGTCATCGTAGAGCCAGCCGGGCCGCCCGGCAATGACCAACCGCCGCTTTTCCCCCGCCGCGTGGAGCAGCGCCAGCGCCTCCAACAGGCCGGGTAGATTCTTGCGCGGCTCCCATGTGCCAACAAACAGCACGTAGCCCGGTTCCAGCCCGTAACGCGCTAACGCCGCGCGCGTCTCAGCGTCCGGCAGCGGGCGGAATCCGTCCTCGGCGGCCAGATGCGCCACCGTCACCCGTTCTGGCGGAACGTGGAGCAGGCGTTCCAGGTCGCGCTGTGTCGCGTAAGAGTCGGCCAGGATGGCGTCGGCGCGTGCGACGGCCCACGCGATCTGCGCGTTGTAGTAGCGGCGGGCGTCGGCGGTGAGGTACTGCGGATAGTAGAGGAAATTCAAATCGTGAACGGTGATGACCATGCGGCGCGCACCCCAGGTCGGGGGGATGAAATCGGTGGCGTGCCACACGTCGAGGCGCAACAGCGCCAGTTCCGCACCCAGCGTCCAGCGTTCCAGTCGGTGATGGGGCGGCGTCCAGGCGCGCCGGGCGCGCGTCCCCGGCGCGGCCAGCGGCTCGCGCTCGCGGCGGTGTGAGATGAGGGTGAGCGTCTGGGCGGGCAGCAGCGCCGCCAACGCCGGCGCCAGGCGGCGGGCGTAATTGGCAATGCCCCCCGGCGCGTAAGCGTGCAAGCGTAAGTCCAGACCGATGCGCATAGCGCCAGTGTACCACAGAACGGAGGATTGCGCAGGCAAAGGGTCTTGTCAAATCTCTCTTTCGTGTTATACCAACCATAATCATTTTGTCAGCAGATTGAGCAGATTGTGATAGGGTCAGGATTTACGCAAACCAGTGAAAATTTACCGCAGAGTACGCAGAGAGCGCAGAGATTTTTATAGGGTCTCAGCGACCTCCGCGTGCTCTGGGTGCAAAGAACTGTCCTTCCGTAAGTCCTAATCTGCTCAATCTGCTTAATCTGCTGACAAAAGTTGCATACCATCATCAAGGACTTGTGAATGCCCGACCCGAATCGTGATTATTTGACGTTATTGCTCGATCAGTATTGGTTCGCGCCGCCGGTGGCGTTGTGGCGCGCGGTGGAATTGCGGACGCTGGCGACCGAGACCTTCCCGCGCCCCCTCCTCGACCTGGGCTGCGGCGACGGCTTGATCGCCCAGGTGCTTTTCGCCGGAGAATCGCCGGACGTGGTGGGCTGCGACCCCTGGTGGGCGCAACTCCGGCAGGCGCCGCAATGCGGGCGATACGCGCATCTCCAACAGGCGTGGGGCGGCGCGCTGCCTTACCCCAACGCGCAGTTTGCCGGGGTGTTCAGCAACTCCGTGCTGGAGCACATCCCCGATCTCGCGCCGGTGCTGCGCGAGGCGGCCCGCGTGCTGCGGCCCGGCGGGCGCTTCATCGCCACTGTGCCCAGCGACGCTTTCCGCCGCCTGTTGGCCGGCTACTGTCGTCGCGCCGCCGTCGGCGACTTCGCCGGCGCGGAAGCCTACGCCACGGCGGTGGATCGCCGCCTGGAACATCACCGTTATCCCTCCCCAGCGGAATGGACGACGATGTTGCACGCCGTCGGCCTGCGCCTGACCCGCGCGCGCTACTACGTTCCCGCCGAAACAATGGAACTGTGGGATCGGGCCAACGGCGACTACGGCGTTTACGAGGATGGCAGGCCGTTCTACCGCTGGTTGGCGTCGCCGCGCCTGCGCCGGTTGGGCTACCAGCCGCTGCTGCGCCGCCGGATTATACGGACGTTGGGGGCGCGCTGGCGCCGCGCCTACGAACTGGACGCGCCCGCAGGCGGCGTGGGAGGCGGATTGCTGATCGTCGCCGTCAAAGAGGGATGACCGTTGCCCCACTGACACCCGCCGACTGGGAACAATGGGACCGGCGCGTCGCGGACCATCCTCTCGGCGCGATTCTTCAGACCAGCCGGTGGGGGCAGCACAAGGCCACCTTCGGGTGGGATTGGGAAATCGTAACGCCGGACGAGACGTGCGGCGCGTTGATCCTGTACAAATCCCTGCCTCTGAAGTTGGGGACGATCGCGTACATCCCGCGCGGGCCAGTGGTGGATTGGGACAACCGGGACCAGACGATGGCCCTGTTCGCGGTGGTGCGGTGGGCGGCGCGGCGCAAACGCGCCTGGGCGCTCTGGGTCGAGCCGCCGTTGTGGGACACGGAGGAAAACCGGCAAGTCCTGCGGGCGCTGAACCTGAAGCCCACATTGCACACGATCCAGCCGCCGCGCACCATCCTGGTCAACATTGCCGGCGAGGAAGAAGCGGTGCTGGCGCGGATGAAATCGAAGACGCGCTACAATATCCGCCTGGCGGAGCGCAAAGGGGTGACGGTGCGCCTCGGCGGGCTGGAGGATGTGGCGGCGTTCTACGCGCTGATGGTGGAAACCGGAGCGCGGGACGGCTTCGGCGTCCACAGCGCCGAGTATTTCCACCGCGCGTTGGAACTGTTTCTGCCGGCGGATCAGGCGGCGCTGCTGCTGGCCGAAGTGGACGGCGAGCTGGTGGCCGGGCTGATGGCATTTGCCCTGGGTCAGACGGCCTGGTATTTCTACGGCGCCTCGTCAAACCATCACCGTGAGAAAATGCCAACCTACGCCGTGCAGTGGGCCGCCGTCCGCTGGGCCAAAGCACACGGCTGCACGTGCTACGATTTGTGGGGCATCCCCGACGCGGACGAGGCCGAGCTAGAGGCGCAATTCGCCGCGCGCGAGGATGGCCTGTGGGGCGTCTATCGCTTCAAACGGGGCTTCGGCGGGCAGGTGACGCGCTACGTGGGCCTGTGGGAACAATCGCTCAACCCGCTGTATCCGCTGGCAATTCACCTCCGCCCAGGTTTGTGACTTAATCCGTAATCCGTAATCCGTAATCCGTAACTCGTAATTCGTAACTCGTAATTCGTAATTCGTAATTCGCTATTCGCTATTCGCTATTCGCCATTCGCCATTTCTGAGGGGAAACTATGTCATTTACATTCACTCGTTTGATAATTCCAGAAGTGCTGCTCATTACGCCGCGCGTGTTTGACGACGACCGGGGATTTTTCCTGGAGACGTACCGCCAATCGGACTTTATGGAGATGGGGGTGCCGCCGTTTGTGCAGAGCAATCATTCCCACTCGGCGCGGGGCGTTCTGCGGGGATTACACTATCAAAAACCGCCGATGGCGCAGGGGAAACTGGTCACGGTGATTGCCGGCGAGGTGTTCGACGTGGCGGTGGACATCCGCCGTGGCTCAGCAACCTACGGGCAGTGGGTGGGCGAGACGCTGTCGGCGGCCAATCACCGGCTGCTGTACATCCCCCCGGGATTCGCGCACGGCTTCTGTGTCGTCAGCGACGAAGCGGACATTTTCTACCAGGTCACGGCGGAATATTCTCACCCGCACGACCGGGGCATCCTCTGGAACGACCCGGCCATTGGCGTGGCGTGGCCGGTTGCCGCGCCGCTGCTCTCCGCCAAAGACAGCCGCCAACCCCGGCTGGAAGACGCAGACAACGATTTCGTTTACTGATGGCGATCTTTTGGTCAACGGATTGAACGGAAAAATCCGTTCAATCCGTTGAATCCGTTGAGAAGGAGGCCGTATGGGATATGTTCTCGTGCTACTCGTGATAGCAGCGTTGTTGGTGGCGGCGGGCTGGCATTTCTCCAACGTGATCATCTATCCCAAGACGTGGACGCCGGAGGAGGTCTACGCCAGGGAACTCGAAGCGCAGCGCTTTGACCCGGCGGCCTTTGCCGGTTGGCCGAAGGAAGAGGTGCGCATCCGTTCTCCGCACGGGTACAACCTGTTTGGGTTGTACATCCCGCAGGATCACGCCGCCAAGACGATCATCATTGTGCATGGGATCACCGTCAATCACAATGCCTCGATTAAATATGCCCAGATTTTCCGCCGCCTGGGGTTCAACATGCTGCTGATCGATCATCGCAATCACGGGCGCAGCGGCGGCCACAACACTACGTTTGGTTTCTACGAGAAGTACGACCTCAAGGCGTGGGTGGATTGGGTGTTCGCGCGGGCCGGGGCGGAGCGATTCAGCGCGGAGTGGGTGGTGGGGACGCATGGCGAGTCGTTGGGGGCGGCGACCGTGTTGCAGCACGCGGCGCTGGACGCGCGGCTGGCGTTTGTCATCGCCGATTGTCCCTACGCCAACGCCGACGACGAATTCGCGTACCGGCTCAAGGTGGAATACCATTTGCCGCGTTTGCCCCTGCTGCCGGTCGCCAGCCTGATCAGCAAGCTGCGCACCGGCTTCGCTTTTGGGGATGCGGTTCCTATCAAGACCATCGGGCAGGTGACGGCGCCGGCGCTCTTCATTCACGGGCAAGAGGACGATTACATCCCGCCGGAAGCCAGCGTGGCGCTGCACGCCGCCAAGCCGGGGCAGAAGCAGCTCTATCTCGCGCCGGGCGCGGGCCACGCCGAGGCTCTCGTGAGCAATCCGGCCGCCTACGAGGCGCAGGTGCGGGAGTTTTTAGCGGAAGTTCTGTCAGCAGATTAAGCAGAGTCAGCAGATTTGCGGCTGCTCCGCACAGTTTCCTATTTCCTATTTCGCATTTTCTCACGGCCAGTAGCTTACCGGCCATTCTTCCAGTAACGTCGCCATCGCATCGCCGAGCCGCCAGCCGGCGGCAGTGGCCTGCACATTCCATTCGACGTTCCACAGGCGGCCAATGATGACCCCGCCGCGATTGTCCCACGCTGTGACCATGGCCGACACGCGCGCGCTCGTCTCAGTGACGGTGTCGGGAATCGTGTGCGCGTCCCCCACGCTGACGCGCACGGTGGTGGCGTACCCCAAGGCCCAGGCGTCGTAATCGCGGCCGGCTCGTGGGAGCAGCAAGGCGTGAGCGCCGGGCAAGTCGCGGTCGTTCAGGGCCAGGTAAAACGCAATCACGGCGTATTGGGGCTTGTGGGTCGGGTAGCTGTGCGGACGCTCCAGGGCGTACCAGCCGTAGCGATCCGAAGTCCAGCCGTAAGCGCCTTCTTCCCAGGTGTAGATCACGTGCCAGGCCAGGCTCGGCGCCGCCTGATCGCGATAGCCCTCCCAGATTTCCCATTCCAAATCGCCGTCGGCGTCCACAAACTGCACGCCCGCGTCGCCGGAAAAGCGTCCGAGCCGCCGGTAGCCCGTCCCATCCCAGGAAAACAGGTGCAATTGCGTCTCGTTCTTGTCCGCGTGGCCGAAGATGGCGATGTCCGGCATGCCGTCCACGTTGACGTCGCGGATCTCGACCTCGCAGGTGGCGTATTGGCCGAGGCCCACGTCGGGCACGCCGACTTTGGGGAAGGCCGGTTCCAGCCAGTAGGCGGCTTCGCCATCCAGCACGAACGCGCTCAGGCGGGAAGGCACGCCCTCTTGATGCGTCAGGGCCAGCCATTCCGGCGCGCCGTCGGCGTCCGTGTCCTCGTAGCGCAGGCAGAGCAGCGGCGTCTCACCGGCGACGGCGCGGACGCGCGCCAGTCCGCCGTCCGCCGCGGCCAGCAATCGCGCAGGATCGGGCGTGAGCAGCGGCGTGGGCGTGACGGTCGGCGCAGGGGTAGCGGTAAGCGTAGGCTCCGGCGTCACGGTGGGCAGAGACGCAGTGGCAGTCGGCGGAGGCAAAGTGGCCGTGACAGGGGACGGCAGAGAAGTTAGATCGCCCACACAGCCAGCCAGCAGCACTGCCATTAGTACAAGCGTGCTCCCTCTTTGTGTGATCTCAGAAATTTGCATAGGACAACCCCTGGCAGATCAGAGATGGGTATCAAGGAGAATTTATAGGACACGGATGAACCCGGGCCAACACAGATTTTTAATTTAATTTATCCATTCCGTGTCTTCCGTGTTCTTCCGTGTCCCATTTACGACTTTACGGCGGGATAATCCAGCGCGATCCCGGTCGCTTTGCCGATGAGCCACCGCTCCCAACGTTCCAACGCATCTTCGAGGCGGTCTTCCGGCTGCGTCAACGCGATGCGCACGAAACCCTCGCCGTGCGCGCCAAAGAGCGTGCCGGGGGCCAGCGAGACGCCGGTTTCGGCCAGCAGCGTCTCCGCAAACGTCAGGCTGTCGGCAAAGCTGGGCGGGATTTCGACCCAGACGTAGAGAGTGGCGGCGTAGGGTGCATACCAGAGCCGCATCCGATCCAGCGCGCGGGTGACGAGGGAACGCCGCCGTTTGTAGATGCCGTTGCGGTCGGTGAGCCACTCCGGCGGCAAATTGAGGGCAGCGATGGCCGCTTCTTGCAACGGGAGGAAGAGGCCGCTGTCGGCGTTGACCTTGAGCTGCGCCAGCGCGCCGACGGCAGTCACGTTGCCGACGGCCATCCCCACCCGCCAGCCGGCCATATTTGCCAGCTTGGAAAGCGAGTTGAGTTCCAACGCCACGTCTTTGGCCCCCGACACTTGCAGGATGCTGGGCGCGTCGAGACCGATCCAGTTGACGTCCGCGTAGGGATTGTCGTGGACGAGCAGCAGGTCGTGGCGGCGCGCGAAGGCGACGGCGTCGGTGAAAAAGTCCAGGTCGGCCAGGGCGCCGGTGGGGTTGTTGGGATAATTCAACCACAGGACGCGCGCCCGGCTCAGAATGTCCGCCGGAATTGCGGCGAAATTGGGGAGGAAGTGATTCTCGCGCAGCAGGGGCAGCGGATACGGCTCGCCCCCGGCCAACAGCGCCGCATTGCGATAAGTAGGGTAGCCGGGGTCCGGTATGAGCGCCACGTCGCCGGGGTTAAGAAACGCCTGGCTTAGGTAGTAGATGCCCTCTTTGGAACCAAGGAGGGGCAGAATTTCCGTCGCGGGATCGAGGGAGACGCCAAAGCGCCGGGCATAGTAGGTGGTGATGGCCTGGCGGAAGGCCGGCAGGCCGGAATAGCTGGAGTAGCCATGCGCATCGGAGCGACCGGCAGCGCGGGTCAACGCCGCCACGACTCTGGGATCGGGGGGCAGATCGGGGCTGCCGAGGTCAAGGCGAATGACGTCGTGCCCTTGAGCTTCCGCCATGCGCACCTTTTGCCCCAATTCGGCAAAGAGATAAGCCGGCAAATCTTTCACACGTTGGGCTATTTTCATTGGGGGCACTCCTCAAAAAGGGGGCTGATTTTCGTCTGTGCAACAAAAGCGGGGCGTCTGGCCTGGATTGACCGGACGCCCCGTGTGGATAGCTACAATCATACCAACAGGTAGCGGCTCATGCCCGGCGCAACTTGCGCGCGGTAAACAGAACCACCAACAGCGTGACAGCGCCGAGAATCAAAGCGACCTCGCCCGCGCCAGTGTCCGGCACCTTCTCGGTGGAGGCGCCGGTTGTGGTGCGAGTCGCGGCCGGCCGCGCCGTGCCGCCCGCCGTGGTCGGCTGCGGGGTGGGGGTGGGGGTGTCGGTGCGTCTGGCCCGGACGGTGGGAGTAGGCGTGGCCTGATCGGTGCCGGCGGTGGTCACCTCGCCGCCGGCGTCGGGCGTTTCGTCCGCCCCCGGCGTGTTCGTCGGGCCGACGACCGGCGTCGGGGACGGCGTGGCCGTCGGTTTCGGCGTGGGGGTGTCGGTCGGCGGCGTGGTGGCTTCCACCTCTGGAGTGGGTGTTTCTATGTCAGCTGGTGTAGCTTCCACTGTTTCACTCACCTCCGGCGTTTCCTCTACCACGGGGGTTTGCGTCTGTTGATTTGCCTGCATTCTCGGGTTGATGACAAGCGCCCAAACCATAGAAGCGCCAATCGCGCATACCAGCAACCCGGCCATCACAGCGACCGCGATGAGGAACGTGCGGTTTTGCCCCTCACCGGCGGCGGCCGCTTGTGGCTGTTCCTCTTGTTCTTCTTCGTCATCGAAAAGAGGATTGCTTCCTCCACCCATGACATCATAGAGATCGTCGGACATCTATCTTCCTCCTTGAGGCAGCATGATTAAGTTATGCTGATGAATGATTCATTATCCTAGATTGACGCCATCATATGCAACACAATGATATTGTACACAGAGTTCATAAAAATTACAAGTTTTAACAAAATTCGGGGGATTCGGCCGCCTGGGGAAGCTCCTTCGCCGCTAAGCCCACTTTGACAAACGTCCATGGCGCTCCCAATCCCACCCAAAGACCGATGGCCGTATAGCGAATGAAGCGGAAGACCAAGAGGGGTTCCAAGCCAGCAAAGGCCGCGCGCAGCCCAAAGCGTAGCCCCAACACCCCGGCATAGCCCAAGACCATGCGCAGCACCAATTGGCGCCACGCGCCTCCGGTCGCAAAGCCGACCCAACGGCGTTCCAGGATAAAGCCGGCGCCGCCGCCCAAGAGCACCGCAGCGGTTGACACGCCCTCGTCGGTCGGCACGGTCAGGGCAATAAAAACGGACAACACGGCAATCACTCCCACCTGCCAGGAAATCTTGAGTTTCCCCCACACCCGCTCCGCGTCCGGTTCCCAGACCAGGTAGGCGCCCAACAGCAACATCCCCAGGACAAATCCACCGAGCAGGTCGTGGGGGAAGTGAACGCCCAGATAAAGCCGCGACAGAGGCGTCAGGATGACCAAAGCGATCCCTACGATCCACAACCAACGTTTGCGCAGTTGCATACACAAGTAGCCCCACAGGATGACTGAATTTTGCGTATGGTTGCTGGGGAAACCACCCGTCCCCCCCACGTCGGAATAGGCCCACACCCGGCTGTCGTACAATCTGGGGCGGGGTTGGTCCGCCAGCACTTTCGCCGCGACGTTGACGTAGGTGCTGAGGATAAACAGTGCCAACATCCGTATCCCCAACAGACGATCCAGGCACCAGTAAAGCAGCGGCAACAAAAACATCATAAAGGCTTCGTCGCCGGTCGAGGTGATCAATTGGAAGGGCGCGTCCAGCGCCGGATGAAACTGCTGCAACCACAGGATAACCTCAATACCCCAATCCATCAATGTGTTCATTGTCGGCTCCTTGAAAACAGTCTCGTAGTCATTAGTCCAATCGCCTCGCAAGCGCTTCGATTCCCACGTTTTTTACAACACTTGCTCCGGGGGTTTGCTGAACAGGCTCTTGGGAACCTGCGGCGGCGCCAGCAGCCGCAGCGTCCCCGGCGCGATGGTCACTGCCGTCGGCGTATTGCCGAAGGGGTCGCCATCCAATTGCACTGCCACGGAAGGCGACGTTTCCACTTCGAGCGTCCGGGCCAGCACGTGCATAATACGCGGATCGCGCTGGGAACGGCCGCTGAACAATGACAACAGATGCCGCAAAGCATAAGAGAACCCCAATCCTTTGAAAACGAAAATATCCAGCAGGCCATCGTCCATGTGCGCCTGGGGCGCAATGTTGAAAAACGCGGCGTAGAGCTGAATGTTGCTCGCCAGCGCCATCAAAGTGCGGTAGCGAACCGTGCGGCCCTCGATCAAGAAACGCGCGCGCACGCCCCGAAACTCCGCGGCGACCGCAAACCCCGCAATGATGTAGGGCAAAGCGCGGAAGCGTTTGGCATAACGGGGACGAGGCTCCAGGTGGACGGCGATTTCCGCGTCCAGTCCTAGACCGGCCCAGCACACAAAATGACGGTCATTGACGACGCCGGTATCCACCCGCTGCACCCAACTCCGGCGCAAGGCCTCGGCGACTTCGCTGATGTAGAAAGGCGCGGCCAGCGACAGAATCGGCATGTGTAGTTGGCGCGCCAGAATGTTGCCGGTGCCCACCGGGACAATGCCCAGAGCGGCGTCGCTGCCCACCACGCCGTTGACCGCCTCATGAATGGTGCCATCCCCGCCGGCCACCAACACAATGTCGCAGCCGGTTTTGACGGCTTGCGCCGCATACCGGGTAGCGTCGCCGGGATGCTCCGTCTGCACCAGTTCGGTATTCCAGCCGGATTTATCCAGATCGGCGGCCAGCCGCTTGAGCATGCGCGTCATATCCCACGGGCCGGCCGTTGGGTTGTAAATCAAAAGCGTTTGGTAATTCATACCGGATTATCTCTTCATCTGGGTGTGAGAATACAAAAACGCGAAACGTAAAACGTGAAACGGGTGAGCCGCACGTTTCACGTTTCAGAAGTTTATAACAACGCCTAGTATAACATGGCGTGAATGGCAGACAATCACCCGCCCCAGCGCCCCACCACGGCCACGACCAACCCCAACGAAAGCAGCGCCAGGGTGAGCCAGTCCACCCCCTGCATCCGCAGATCGCGCCAGACGGTTCGGCGGGACGTCCCGCCGAACCCCCGCGCGGCCAGCGCCAGGGTAAGTTGATCGCTCAGGCGCAGCGTGCCGATGATGACGGCCACCAGCACCGGCAGATAGCCCCGCGCCCGGCGGATGAGAGAGCCTTCCGGCTGCCAGCCGCGCGCGGCCTGCGCCTCGCGCACGGCGACGAAGAGGGCATAGATGGCCGGGACAAAGCGCAGTGTCAGGCTGATCGCCATCCCCCAGGCGTAGGGGAGTCCCAAGCGGACAAACGCCCGCACGAGGTTGGGCTGCGTCGTCGTGAAAAGCAGCAGCGCCAGGGTAAAGGCCAGGGAGAGCATCCGCAGTGCGATGACGGCGCCGTCATACAGCCCGCCGGTCGTCAAACGTAGAATACCCCAGGTCAGGAGAACTTCTCCACTTGGGCGAAAAAGGGGCTGCAAGATCAGAATCAGGAGTGCCAGGAGCGCCATTTGCTGCCACCATTCGCGCAGTTTGCGCCAGGGGATGCGCGCCAAAGCAAACAGCAGGTGCAGTCCCCCCAGAAAAAACAGCATCAACCACAGGGTGTGCCACCAGAACGCCATGAAACAACTCACCACCACGCCCCACAGCTTAACACGCGGGTCGAGCCGGTGCAGCCACGAGTCGCCCGGCGCGTAGGGATCGAACTCGTAACTCATGCCGCCTCCATCCTGCCGAAACGCGGCAATACCACCTCTGGCGTCCCGTCGGCAACGATGCGACCGGCGGCCAGCGCGATCACCCGGTCGGCGCGGGCCGCCAACGCCATCTCGTGCGTCACCACCGCTAGCGTAACCCCGGCCGCACGCCGCGCGACCAGCCACGCCAACAATTGCGCCCGCCCCCGGCCATCCAGGCCCACCGTCGGCTCGTCCAACACCAGGATGGGCGTGTCCAACGCGGCCAGCGCCGCCAGCGCCACCGCGCGCTGGATGCCGTGGCTGAGGATGGCCGGCGGCAGAGCGGCATACGGCGCCAGCCCGAAGTGCGCCAGCGCCGCTGCGACGCGCGCGTCCGTGTCCGGCAGACGGAGCTGCGTCGGCCCATAGGCGACCTCTTCCCGCACCGTCGCGGCGAAAAATTGCTGCTCCGGGCGTTGGAAGAGATAGCTCACCGTGCGCGCCAGTTCCCCCATACGGCGTCCGGCGCTCGCTTGCCCCAGGAGGCGCACGCTTCCCTGCGTGGGACGCAGCAAGCCATTCAAATGGCGGATAAGAGTGCTTTTGCCCGCGCCGTTCGGGCCGATGAGGGCCACACATTGCCCGCGCGGGATCGTCAGGCTGATGGAATGCAGCACGCCCGGCCCATCCGGGTAGTGGAAGCTGAGGTCTGCCAGCTCGATTGCCGGGGGATCGGGTTGAAGCTGCACCGCGCCGAAGTCCGGCCAGTGTGAGGGCGGATAGGTGATGCCAGATGCGATCAGTTCGGGTTGACGCTCCGGCAGCGCTGCCGGGGCAAAGGACGGCGACAGGCTCCCGCCGGTCAACATGGCGACCTGAGAAGCGTAACGCGCCGCCGACAAGTCCAGCGTGGTCAACAGCACGGCGGTCCCACTCTGGCGCAGCCCGGCCAGCGCGTCGTGTACTTCCTGGCGTCCGACAAAGTCGAGGCCATCCAGCGGCTCATCCAACAGCAGCAGACGCGGTTGCATGGCCCAGAGCGCGGCCAGCGCCAGTCGCTTCTGCTGCCCGCCGGAAAGCGCCCACGGCGGGCGATGCCGCACCTCCAACAGTCCAAAGTGCGCCAGGGCCGCCGTGACCTGCGGGGCAATGTCGGCGGGGGGAATCCCTAGCGCCTCCAGTCCCCAGGCCACCTCGTATTCGACGCTGTGGTTGAACAGTTGGGCGGCGGCGTCCTGGAACAACGTCCCCACCACGCCAACCGGAGGCGGCGCAGCCAGAATATCGTCGCCGGCCACTCGGACGCTGCCGGACGCGCCGCCGCCGGTATAACGCGGCGTCAGTCCGGCGCAGATGTGGCAGAGCGTGCTTTTGCCGCTGCTGCTAGGGCCGAGCACGACCAGCGCCTCGCCCGGCGCAACCGAAAACGTCGTATCTCGCAAAACCGGCGTGGACGTCCCCCCGGCGAGCAAGGATGGGTAGGTGAAACGTAAAGCGTGAACGTCAAGCATGAGGGATTAGGCAGTGGGCAGTAAGGAGGTGGGCGTCGGGAGTCGGAATTTGCAATTTACCGTTCGCAATTCGCCGTTCCCCCTATTGTCCTTCGGCGTCCGGCGCCGGGGGGCTGTCTTGGGTTTTATAGCGCGCGAGCAGTGGATAGGCGCGCAGAACGGCAAAGTAGAGGGGCGCGCCGATGATGCCGCCGCTCACAGCTTGCAGGGTGTTAAAGGGCACTTCCGTCACAGCCTTGCCGAAGCCGACCAGGACGATGCCGGCCAGAAGGTATCCGCCGACGACGATGGCGACGCCCACGAGGATGCTGAGGGCCACGGCCGGCGCCGTAACTTTTTTGCGGGTGAGCCAACCCATCGCCCCGCCCTGGGCGCCGTGAATCAGCAGCGAGAAGAACGCCCACTGTGCGTACCCGCTGCTCAGGTCGGCCAGGGCGGTGCCGAGGCCGCCGGACAGCAGCGCCGCCCACGGCCCGAAGGCGTAGGCGGCAAACGTGATTCCGGCGTCTCCCAGATGGATGTACCCCTGAGTGGCGGGGATGAGAATTTGCAGGTAGCGGGTCAGGACAAAAATCAGCGCGGCCAGCAATGCCGTGAGGGTAATGCGCCGGATGTCAGTCGTGGACGGCATAGTTAATCCCTCTTATCGTGCCGGCGCCGGCGGCGAGCGCGCCCGGCCTCATCGTCGTCATGGACAATGGCGTTGAGCACGACACTGACAATGCTGACGATCAGCGCGCCCCAGAAAGCGGGCCAGAACCCATCCACGTAGAACCCCACGTGGAAAATGTTGTTTGCCAGGGCCGAGGCAACCAACAGCGTGACGGCGTTGATCACCAGGGTGAAAATGCCCAGCGTCAGCAAGATCAGCGGGCAGGTCAACAGACTCAGCAGAGGCCGCACGAAAGCGTTCGCCAGGCTTAGAATCACGGCCATCGCCGCGTACACGATCCAGCCATCACCATCTACATTGATACCAGGGACGGCCCACGCCGCCACAAACAACGCCAACGCCATAATGACCCATCGAATTAGCAGTTTCATCATTCTCCTCCCGAAAATCAGAAAACCCAGAACTCAGAACCTATTATACCGCTTCTTAATCGGAAGAAGGATAAGATTCCGTCAAGCATTTGCCTCGCCCTCTAATTCGGATATGATTAAGAAGTGATGTCCAACGTGAGAAGTGGAAGTGAGTCAAGGGAGGTCAGGGTGGAATCAAGACGGGTGGTCCTTTTCAGCCAGGAAGACACTGCCTCTCAAGTCTTGTCGGCAGCCTTACCGCAGGGATATACGGCGCAGCGCGTCGCCGACGTAACCGACCTGCTGCGGTTGATGAGCCATCAGCAAGCCGATTTCCTGGCGTTGATGCTCCCTCACGGTCAAGAAATGGCATTGTTGGCTCAAATCGCGCCGGCGATCATCAATTTTCCCCTGCTACTCATCACCTGCGGGCAACCCGACCCGGCGTTGTTCAATGCACTGCTGGCGGCGCAACCCCTCGCGTTGCTGGTATTCCCCTTCACCGAACAGGAAGCGCACACAGCGCTGGTACTGGCCTTTGAACGCGAGAAACGGATCACGCGCTATCAGCACCTGCAAGAAGACCTGGCCGAAGTGAACCGTAACCTTAATCAGCGACTGCAAGAAATCAACACAGTCTATACCATCGGGCGGTCGGTGACGGCCAGCCTTAACGCCACAGAGGTGATGACGCGCGTGGTGGCGATGGCGGTCAATCTCACCCAGGCGGACGAGGGGCTGCTCCTGCTGCGGGAAGCCGATAAATTGTATCTGCGCATTTCCCGGCAGATAGATAATGATGAGACC
This sequence comes from Anaerolineae bacterium, assembly GCA_034429475.1. Taxonomy (GTDB): domain Bacteria; phylum Chloroflexota; class Anaerolineae; order B4-G1; family SLSP01; genus JAKQHY01. The sequence goes on along the minus strand of DAOUGD010000342.1, from coordinate 14,280 downwards.
CAAAGTTTTTACATAGAAGTGAGCGATCCCAGCGCCTGGCAGGTCATCCGCTCCGGGCGTCCGACGATGTTGCATCGCCCCACCAAGGTGGCGACCGGCAAGAAAGTGCGCACGTTGCTCTACGTCCCCTTACAGGCGCCGGGCAGCGGCGTCATCGGGGTGTTGGGAGTACTCAACGTTTCTCAGGAATATGCGTTTACCGAGCAGCACCTGTTTGCCCTGTCCTCCATCGCCGATTTCGCCGGCATCGCCCTGGAAAATGCGCGGTTGTTCGGCGCAGCGGAAAGGGAACGCTCGCAGTTGAGCGCCGTTTTGGAACACGCCGCCGAGCCGATTCTCGTCACCGACACAGCCCATCGCTTGCTGGTGTGGAGCGATACCGCCGCGGAAGTTTTTAACATCCCGTCGGAGGCGCGCGCGCAAGACCTGGTGACGCACATCGCCCACGAGGGCATTCGCGATCTTTTCAACCAGGCCGATATGGGTGAGCCGCTCCTGCATGACGAAATCGCCCTGGAAGATGGACGGGTCTTCAATGCCCAGTTGAGCGTCATTGCCGACGTCGGACACGTGGTCATCATGCAGGACATCACGCACCTTAAGGAACTCGACCGGCTGAAGTCCGAATTCGTCTCCACGGTATCGCACGATTTGCGGACGCCGCTCACCACCATTCTGGGCTACATTGAACTGTTGGAACGGGTCGGTTCGCTCACCGACATGCAACGGGATTTTATCGCCAAAGCGCTCAACAGCCTCAGCCACATCACTGCGCTGATCGGCGATCTGCTGGATATTGGACGGATCGAGGCCGGATATGACCTGGAAATGCACCCCTTCCGCCTGGACGAGGTGATCAGCAAGACCGCCGATGCTTATACCCTCAACGCCGCCCAACACGAGATTACCTTACGGGTGGAATTGCCGGAGATGCCGCTGTGGTTGCGCGGCAACGCTCGCCGGATGCGGCAGGTCATCGAAAACCTGATCACCAATGCCATCAAATACAACCGCGCTGGCGGCTGGGTTGAGATTTCGGCGCAGCCGGACAACCACCACATCATCGTGCGCGTCGAAGACAACGGGATAGGGATTCCTTTCGAGGAACAACCTAACCTTTTTGAACGCTTCTATCGCGTCAAAACGGCGGAAACGGCGGACATTCAGGGCACCGGCCTGGGGCTGGCGATTGTGAAATCCGTCGTGGAGAAACACAAAGGGCGCGTCTGGGTAGAAAGCCTGCCGGGCGAGGGAAGCGTGTTTGCCTTCATCGTGCCGGGCTGTGCCGCTCCAGACACGCAAGGGACTGCCTGATCCACAGCCTTAGCGGCTGACCTTCAGCCTGCGCCTTGATACTGCTTTCTGAGAGGAGACTCTATGCCTAAGCCTTTAGTCGCCATTGTCGGGCGACCCAACGTTGGAAAATCCACGCTGTTCAACCGGCTCGTCGGGGAAAGACGTGCCGTCGTCAGCGATGTCCCCGGCACCACCCGCGACCGCATCATTGCCGAGACGGAATGGAATGGCCGCGCCTTCCTGGTGGCCGACACCGGCGGCATCGAAATTCTGCCGCCCAGCGTCGAAGATGGGCTGCGTCCCGGCGACGTTTCCCCGCTGCTGGAAGATTCGGCAGCTTTCATCCCCCTCATTCGCCTGCAAGCCGAGCAAGCCATCGAAGAAGCGGACGTCATCCTGTTTCTGACCGACGCCGACGCCGGCCTCACCGGCGCGGACCGGCAGGTGGCCGACCTGCTGTATCAGACTGACAAGCCCGTGTTGGTGGTCGCCAACAAGGCCGAAAGCGCCTCCCGCGAGATGACCGCGCTGGAGTTCTACGAATTGGGCTTCAACGAGGTGTACGCTGTTTCCGCGCTCCATGGTGTGGGGGTGGGCGATTTGCTGGACGCCGTGGTCGCGCTGCTGCCGCCCGCCGTGGACGAGGAACCCGCCCGCTCCGGCGATGTCGTCCACGTCGCTATTCTGGGCCGCCCCAACGTCGGCAAATCCTCCTTGATGAACAAGTTGCTGGGGGAGGAGCGCGCCATCGTCAGTCCGGTCTCCGGCACCACCCGCGACGCGCTGGACACGGAGTTGCAATGGGGCGATCAGAAACTGGTGCTGATTGATACCGCCGGCATCCGGCGACGCGGCAAAATTGACCCCGGCGTCGAAAAGTACAGCGTCCTGCGCGCCGCCCGCGCCCTCCAGCGCACCGACGTGGCGCTGCTCCTCATAGACGCCGCCGAGGGCATCACCGCCCAGGACACCCACGTCGCCGGGATGATTGCCGACGCCGGCGTCAGCGTCGTCGTCATCGTCAATAAGTGGGATTTGGTGGACGCCGCGGTCCGCCAGGATCGCCGCCAATTCGAGGCGCGCGTCCGTGAAGACTTGAAGTTCCTGAGCTACATCCCCATCCTCTTCATCTCCGCCCTGACCGGCCTGCATGTGGGCGACGTCATCCCCACCGCCCTGGACATCGTCGCGGCCCGCTACCAACGTCTGCCGACCGGGCAGCTCAACGACCTGGTGCGCTCCGCGCTGCAACAGCATGCCCCTCCCCCTAAACGCGGCAAATGGCTGAAAGTCTACTACGTCACCCAGGCCCAAGTCGCCCCGCCAACGTTCATCTTCTTCGTCAACGACCCGGATTTGTTACATTTTTCTTACCAGCGCTACCTGGAGAACTGCATCCGGGAAGCCTTCCCCTTCCCCGGCACCCCCCTGCGGCTGACCTTCAGAGGGCATAAAGAAAGAAAGAGCGGGGGAAAAGGGCCGGGAAAAACCGGGGCGCAGCAGCAAGGAAATCAAGAAGAAGATACTTCATTCATAGACGAAACGGATTTTGACGAATAGATGCCCGCATCACTGCCCGAAATTCGTATTGAAGTTCACAAGCTGGGTCACGAATTTTTTGCCGTCACCAAAGCTGAGGACGGACGAGAAATTTGTACTAACCACTTTGAACATAACCCCACCGGCCTGACCCACATGGGGCCGTTGTGGCTGCTGGAACGCGGCATGTTGGGGCCGGCCGAAATGAGCCGGGTCAGCGCCGGATTGGTGGGCCGCGCCAGCCAGGGACAGGTGGCGCTCTATGGTCGCCGCCTCTACGATTATCTGTTTGGCAACGGCAGACAACTGCGCAAATTTCTGAAAGACAACCTGCCCGACGTACCCATCCACCTGCGCCTCTCAATCCACGCCGACGCCGCCGCGCTATGGCGGCTGCCCTGGGAATACCTGCACGACGGCGCAGACTTTGTGTGCCTGACCGGGCACATGCAGCTCAGCCGTCTCCCGCAGGGACTTCCGCTCTTGACGCCGGCCGCCCTGCCGTTGCCCCTGCGCCTGCTGATCGTCTTTGCCGGCCCGGCCGATCAAGAACACCTGGACGTAGAACACGAACTGGACGTCGTCATGGAAGCGCTGCATCAAAGCATGGACGCCGGCCTGGTGCAGGTAAAAGTCCTCAACGACGCCACCCTCGCGGCGCTGCAACAAGCGTTGGAGCAGGAAGTCCCCCACGTGCTCCACTACATCGGGCACGGCCAATACAGTTCCAATCAAAAAGGCTATCTCTGCTTCCAGGATGACTTCGGCCACACCGCCCCGGTTACGGCGCTGCACCTCGGCCCGCTGCTAAGTCCGGCGGCGGACCTGCGCCTGGTGGTGCTGGCTGCCTGCCAGAGCGCCTCCATCGGCGTCCTGGACGCCTTCGACAACGTGGCGGCCGGCCTGCTCCAAAGCGGCGTCCCCGCCGTACTGACTACGCCAACCAGCTTACAGGACGAATCGGTCATTGCGCTGTCCCAAACCCTATACGCCGCCCTGAGCGAAGGCGCAGACGTGCTAAACGCGCTCCACCGGGGGCGGCAGACCTTGGATGCGGTGGACGCCGCCCGCGCCGGAGGACAACGCCGCTTCGATTGGGGCGTGCCGGCCCTGTATCTGCGCGCTGACCTCCGCCCTCTGGTGAACCACGAGCTGGCGCCGACCGAAACGGTCACAGCGGAAAGCGCGGAGGATGTGGGCGGCCTGATTGCGCCGGCGCCGCTGGTGGGCCGCCGCCAGGAATTGCAGGCGCTACAGCGTGCCGTGCGCGACGCTCTACCGGTCATCTACCTCTGGGGCGCGAGCGGCATCGGCAAGAGCGCCCTCGCCGCCCGCCTCATCGCGCAAGTCCGCGACGACATGGAAGGCGTCCTGATCGTGCGCTGCCCGGAGTACCCCTGCCCGCGGGCCGTGCTGGAAACCATCGCAGAGTTCTGGCGCGCCCGGGGCACGGAAGCCCACCGCCAGGCGGCGGTGCTGCTGCTCGACGACCGCCACCCCCCTACCGAGCGCGTGCGCAAAGCGACCCAACTGCTTCCCGAGCAACGCACCCTGTTAGTATTTGATCACTTCGATGCCTGGCTGACGCCTGCGGCGGACTCGCCCAGTGACGGGATCGCCCACGACGCGGCCCATCCTTACCCCATGCGCGACGCCGTCTTGAATGCTATCCTGGAAAGCCTCGCGGCGGCGCGCGGGCACACCACCCTCCTGTTCACCGCCCGGCGACGCTGGACGGGGTTGGAATCCCTCCCCGCGACGTCCGTCCGTGAGCTACAACTGTCCCTCCTTCCGCCGGCTCAGGCCATTCTACTCCTGAACGCCCTGCCGTTCTTGGGCGGCGCGCCGTTGGAAGACAAACAAGCGGCCTTGCGCGCCATCGGGGGCCATCCCCAGGCCCTGCGCTGGCTTGATTGCTGGCTGACCGCCGGCCACACCCTGTCCGAATTGCTGGCCGACCCCGTCATCCCGGCGCGCATCGCGGAAGGCTGGCAAACCTGCTTCCTCGGCGCGTTGCTGGATCAACTGGATCCCGGTGCGCGCGACGCCCTGAACGTGCTCGCCGTTTGGAACGCGCGCTTTGCCGCCGCCGACGTCGCGCAGATCACCCCCATCCTGGCGGAACACGTCCCTGCCTTGCTGCACATGTGGCGCGAAATGGGTCTCCTGGAAGCATATACGGCGGAAGCGGCGAGCGCGGAGCGCGATGCGGTCCGTTATGCGCTGCCGCCCGCCGTGTGCGAGCAGGTAGTGGCATCCCTTTCGCCGGAAACGCTGCGGATGTTACATTCCCAGATTGCAACGTATTACAGTGCGCCCTTTGTGGACGAGGCGCGCCGCCAGATTAACAGCCGCACGTTCTCCACCTGGAGCGAGGAACGGATTGCCTGGCTGGCGCGCAGCGCCAACGGCGTCCTGGGAATGTGGGTGCGGCAAACCCACAACTTCGTGGAAGCCCGGCAAGCCGTCAACCGGGCGGTGGCGTGGCAACATCACCTGCTGGAAGCCGAGGAGTCCGCCGCTGCGCTGGAAATCGTCAGAGCCATCACCCCCGTCCTCAATCGTTGGGGGCAAACCGATTTAGTCAAGGCGCTCCTGGAACGCGCCGTTCAGGCTCAGGAGGACGCCGACCGCGCCGTCAGTCTGAGCGAGCTTGCCAACCTGAATCTGGCGACCGGCCACCTCACCGAAGCCTTGAGCGTCTACCAATCCATCTACCAGACCCTCAGTGCGCAGGGAGCGAAACCGCCAATGGCGTACACCCTGGCCCGCATCGCACACATCCACCAGCGGTTGGGCGATTTGCGCCAGGCTATTTCATACTATGAGGCCGCGTTAGCTTTGATGCGTGAAATCGGGGATGTTGCCGGCGCCGGACAATGTCTGCACCCACTGACCGGCCTCTACCACAAAATCGGGGACCCGCTTCAGGCCATTCCATACAGCCAGGAGGTCAAAGCGTTCTACATCGAACAGCGCAACCTGGCCGGACTGATGTCCATCGCCCACGAACAAGGCCTGATTTTCAAAACTCTGGGGGATCGGCAAAAAGCTTTGGAAGCCTTCCGCGAAAGCCTCGAAACCGCGCGCACTGTCGGGGATGAATTGCAAGTCGCCGCCAATCTGGAAGAACTTGCCGCCATTTTGCAGCAACTTCAGAAAGGAGACGCCGCCATCAAAATGCTCCAGGAAGCCCTGAAGCTCTATCACTCGCGCCCGGATCAACGCCGCAAAGTGATCGCGACGTTAGAGACGCTGGGAGCCTTGTACGACCAACAGGGGCGCGCCGCCGAGGCTCAGGCTATCTACGAACGAGCCAATCACATGCGGCAGACGCTAGAAAATGAAAGTATGGCGTGATCTAACGCACGGTCACCATCCTCAGCGGCGCGCGATCCTCTTCCCATCGCGCGCCGTTTTGATCGTAGAGCGGCGCGCGACCACCGCTGCCGGCGTCGTACATCCCCACAAACAGCGTGTAAGTCCCCGCCGGAATGTCATCTGGCAACGTGAGTGTGTGGACATCCACAATCGTCTGCTCCGCCAGCCAGGACGTGGTGGGCGCAACCCCACCCTGCGGCCAGGCATCTGATTGCGCCCAGACCTTCCCTTCCGCCCCCACCAGATGCACAAAGACGGTGTAATCTAGCGCGGCGGCTGTCTGCGCTTGCCAATACAGCGTGACCGAGAACGTATCGCCGGGACGCAGCGCTCCGGCGGGCGCGTCGAACCCCGCCAACTGCGCGAAATCCCCCGCACCCTCGACCACCGTTGCGTGGAACGCCGTTTGCGGCGCGGCGGTGCAGGGCGGCAGGCAGCGCTCGCGGGCGTGGACGCGCACCTCCCCCACCGTCACCGGCGCTTCCACACCCGCCTGGACGAGCAACGTGCAGACGCCTTCCGCCAGCGCCGGATCGGTGCGCGGCGCGTAGTGCGTCACGTAGCGATGGCCTTTCGGCCACAGCGCCGGGTCGCCGGGCGCGACCGTCAATTCCCCGGCGGAGGTGTCCGCCCCGGCGCAGCGCAGCCACCAGCGCACTTGCTGCGGCGGATCGCCCGGCGTGCGCTCCCAGCCCAGGCTGAACGGCAGCCGGTCGCCGGCCCAATGCTCGGCGGGCGGCGGCGTCGCCCCGATCAGGCGCAGCCCGACGGTCGGCGCGCTCACCTCCGAGGGCAGATCGAGCGCGGACGCCGGGTAGGGCGCGGCGGCGACGGTTACAGTCCCCAACAGCGCCTGGACGCCGCCAAACGCGCCATCGGCGCGGGCGATGCCCAACTGCCGCCCGGCGCTGTCGGAGAGGCTCAACGTGAGCGTGTACGTCCCCGGCGGCAGCGTCAACGGCAGGGGCAGGTAGGCCGTCCCATCGGTGACGCGCCCCACTTCCCACGCGGCGGCGGGCCAGATGCGGTCGTCCACCAGCGCGTTGCCGTTCGCCAACCACGGCGCGCCCCCGGCGGCGTCCCACAAGGCCAGATAGCCCTGCAACGTATCCAACGGCGCCAGCGCCCGCCAGCGCAAGCGCACCGCCAACGCCTCCGGCGCGCTGGCGGACGCCAGCCAGGTAGCGGCCAGCAGATCGAGCTTGCCGTCAAAGCGCGCTTGGTACTCCGGCGGCGTGGGCCACGGCGCGTTCAGCGTGCAGCGTTCCACGGCGAAGACGTCTACCGGCGCGTCCGGCGTGCAGGTGAGGTCGGCGGCGGCCAGCAGCGCGGCGAGGTGTTGTTCCGCCTGGGGGTGGCACTGCGGCGCGTGACCCCAGCGGAAGGTCGTCCCCGCCAGGATGCGCTGCGCGAGCCAGTCGTGCAGCGCGGCGTTGTCGCCGGTGGGCGCGATGGCATCCGCCGGCGCGCCGGGCAGCGGGCCGGGCAGCAGCCAGGGCAGCGCCGAGTCCCACCGGGCGCGCAGCGCGTCCGCCGAGCGCGCGTACAGCGTCGCCAGCGGGATGCCGGCGATGCGCAGCCGGGCGATGGGCGCCACATCCTCCGGCAGCGGGGATTCCGCCTGCACGAAGAGGTCGCTGCACGGGACGAGGTCGGCGTCCCAGCGCGCGGTCCGCCCGGCGAAGAACGGCGCGGCGCCCGGCACGTTGACCGCGAGCAGCGTCGTCGCTTCCGGCGCGGCGCGCGCCGCCAGTCCGGCACTTTCGCCCCAGCCCAGGGGGATGAGTCGCCGCGCCAACCACGGCCCGCCCAACAGCGGATCGGCGTAGAAGAGCGGCAGCGGCGCGAGCATGGCCCAGGGAAACAGGAGCAGGACAAGAATCAGTAATTCGTAATGCGTAATGCGTGATGCGTGATGGGGACTTTGGACTTTGGACTTTGGACTTTGGACTAAAGATTCTCTGTGATCTCTGCGGCTGAGGTGAGCGGCCCAGGCTTGGGCGGCGAGGGCGGTCAGCAGGGGGATGGCGGTGAGGGCGTAGCGGTCGAATTTTTTGGCCGCCAGAATTAGCGGGAGCAGGTAGGAGAGCGCGGGCAGGATGAACCACAGCCCCGCACCGGTGCGTGAGTCCGGAGTCCTCAACTGGTTGAGGACGGCCAGCCCCAATCCCAGCAGCACGGGCGGGGTGAGGCGCAGGAGCAGCACCAGCGGGTAGAAGAGCGGGCCGGGGTCGGTATGGAATTGACCCAGAAAGAACACATCCCGCGCGCCGATGCCTTCGTGATAGCCGACGGCGCCGATCAAGCCGGTCAGTGCGGCCGCCGGATCGCTCCAAAAGGGCGGGTAGAGGGCGAGGAACAGGAGCAGCGTCAGCGCGGCGAGGGCGACGACACGCAGGAGGCGGCGCGGCCAGGAGCCGTCGCCGCGCACCAACAGCGCCAGCGCCACGCCCGGCGCGGCGAGCAGGCCGAGGGTTTTGGTCAGCCCAGCGAGCGCCAGGCACAGGGCGGCGCAGCACAGGTCAACGGGTCTTGTAGGTGCAACGCACTTGGTTTCGCGCCCAATGAATGGCTTTGAAAGCAAGTTCTTGGTTAGCTCTGCCAAGTGCGTTGCACCTGGGGGGGGGATGAGGCATAGGACGGCCAGTAGGATCGCTGTGGCCTGGAGCGCGTCGGTGTGCAGCAGGCCCGACAATCCGATGAGGAACGGGTCGAGGACGAGGAAGAGCGCGAGCCGCCGCGCGGCGCGTTCCCCCAGACGGCGGGACGCCAGCCGGTAGGCCAGCGCGACGCCGAGCGCTGTGACGAGCGCTACCAGGACGCGCCCGGCAGGCAGAAAGAAAGCCAGGTGGTCGAAGGCGGCGTCGTTTTCAGGGGCCAGCCACGCCAGGTTGCGGATCCACGCCAGGTGTGCGGCGGACTCCGCCGGGGCCACGAGTTGGGTGAGGCGCACGCCCAGCGCGCCCAACACCATCGTCGTCAGCCCCGGATGGCCGGTCTGTGGGACTGCGCCCCAGTCGCCGGCCGCGAGGGCGTCGGCCAACTGCACGCTGCGCATCACCCAAATCGGCTCGTCCGGCGTGACGTACAATCCTAGCGGGATCAGGCGCACCACCAGCGCCAGCAGGAAAATCGCCCCTGCCCGCCGCCAGACTTCCCCCTCACGCATTACCCATTACCCATTTCCGATTTCCAATTTTCCATCACTCTTCCGACCGCACCACATAAATCGCCTTATCTTGCACCTCAAAGTACGTGCGGATCATCAACTCGCCGAGCAAGCCCATCATCAGGAATTGCACGCCGAGGATGATCAGCAAAATCGCCAGGGAGAGCAGCGGGCGATTGCCGATGTCCGCGCCGGTGAAGAGCTTGTACAGCGTGAGGTAAAGTCCCAGGAGGAAGCCCACGCCGCCGCTGACCAGCCCGGCCAGGCCGAAGAGTTGCATCGGGCGGCCCATGTACGTCAGCAGGAAGAACACGGTGATGAGGTCGAGGATCACGCGGATGGTTTTGCTCAGGTTGTACTTGGATTTGCCGTAGCGGCGCGGGCGGTCGTTGACGGGCGCTTCAGCCACGCGCACGCCCATGCTCGACGCCAGCGCCGGGATGAAGCGGTGCAATTCGCCGTAGAGTTGGACGTGTTTGGCGACTTCCCAATGGTAGATTTTCAGCGAGCAGCCGTAATCGTGCAATTCCACGCCGGTCGCCCGCCCGATCAGGTGATTCGCCAGCAGGGACGGCAGGCGGCGCGAGAGGAACGGCTCTTTGCGTTCCACGCGCCAGCCGCTCACGATGTCGTATCCCCCTTCCTCCATCAGCTTCAGCAGCTTGGGGATGTCGGCGGGGTCGTTCTGGCCGTCAGCGTCCATCGTGATGACGTAAGCGCCGCGCGAGAGATCGAAGCCGGCCGCGAAGCCCGCCGTCTGCCCGAAGTTGCGGCGGAATTGCACGATGCGCAGATGCGGCTCCCGCTGCTTCAGCGTGCGCAGGACGGCCAGGCTGTCGTCGGTGCTGCCGTCGTTCACCGCGATGATCTCGTAAGACCGGCCCAACGCCTGTAGAGCGATGGAGAGTTCCGGGATGAAGGTCTTGAGATTGCCTGCTTCGTTATAGACGGGCAAGGCCACGGAAATATCTAATTCGGGCTGTGATACGGGTTGTTTCATAATGACTCCTTTGACAAATTGCGAGTTAGGAGTTAGGAGTTGCGAGTTGCGAATGAGGGGCATTTCATTCCTAACTCCTAACTCCTAACTCCTAACTGGCGATAATATTGTACTATCTCCCGGTGGGCGGGAATGTTTTCCAGGTACGTCCGGCGTGTGTCGCGGTCACGGAGTTGGGCGGCGCGTTCTTGCAGCAAGGCGTGCGCCTCTTCTAGTAAGCGCTGCGTGCGGGGGTTGTGCTGCGGATCCAGCACACGCGCGCATGTCAGGTAGATGAAGAAAGGATCGTCCAACAGGTCGTGATCCAACGTTTCCAGGCAATGCAGAATTTGCTCAACCTGCTCTCTGGCGCGCCGCCAGTCGCCGCGCGCCAGAGACACTTGAGCCAACCCGGCCAGCGCAGTTAGCATCACGCAAGGATCGTCCGCGGCCGAGTCCAGTTCCAAAGTTTGATGGTAGGTGGCTGCCGCCTCTGCAAGCTGCCCGGCGCCCAGGTGGGCGCGCGCCAGTGCGATCAAAGCGAGCGTCAACAGCGCCGGCAAAGCCAGCTCGCGGGCGAGGGCGAGCGTCTGGCGGGCGTACTCCGTCGCCTCAAGGGGGGCGTCCAGACAGCACGCCAGCGCGCTGAGGGCCAGAGAGGCTTCGGCTGCGCTGAGGCGGTCGCCGGTTTTGGTGGTAAGGCGCAGAACTTGTTCGTAATACGCGCGCGACTCAACATAGTGCCCCTGCTCTTTGTGAATGAGGCCGAGCGCGTTGAGCGACATATTTTCCCCCTGCCGGTCGCCGATTTCCCGACTGATGACCAGAGCTTGCTCATAAAGGCCGGCGGCGCGGGCGTAATGCCCCTGGTCAAGCGCGATCTCGCCGAGATTGTAAAGCGCCGCCCATTCGCCGCGCCGGTCGCCAATCTTGCGGTGGATGTGAAGCGCCTGCTGTTGGTATTCGCGGGCCTCATCCAGGTCGAAGGCCGCCATTCCCAGACTGCGGAGCGTGTCGGCCTGCACCTGGGGGGACCCCGCAGAGAGGTCGAGGGCGTGTCGCAGTTGTTCACGGGCAGCGCGGGGATCGCCCAGGTAGAAAAGCCCCCGGCCCCACATCAGATAGCCGGCAGCCTCGCTGCGCGGCTCGTGCGCGACGCGCGCCAGGTTGAGGGCCTTCTTCCCAAAGGTGATTTCGGCGGCGTAGTCGCCAATAACTTCGGCGTAATGCGCCCGCCGCAGCGCGACTTCGGCCTGAGAGGCCGCGTCGCCCAGCTCTTCCACCAGCGTCTCCAGGGCATCGAGGTCGGCTGCTTGAAGGCTGCGCTCGCCCAACAGGTCATACAGCTTTTCGCGCGCGAGCAGCGCCGTGTGACGCCGGCGGTTTCCCCCGGACAGTAACACCAGGGCGCGGCTGTAATAATCGGCGGCCTCCGCGTTGGCAAAGTGGGCAGCCGCCTGCGCGCCCGCGCGCAGCAGATAGGTCACGGCCTTCTGCGGCTGCTGCGCGCCGGTCCAGTGATGCGCCAGCAGGCCGATTTGCTCGTCCGGCAGCCTGGGGGAGGTTTCCTCCAGCACCTGCGCCACTTGCTGATGAAAATATTGCTGCTCGTGTTTGAGCAGGCTGTTGTAAGCGGCTTCCATGATAAGCTGGTGTTTAAAAATGTATTCAGCTTCCGGTGCATCGGGGCGCGAGTGGATCAAGTCTTCACGCTGCAAAAGGCGCAACAATTTTTCCAGGGCCAGTTGGCGCCGTACGATGCGGGACAAAATCCGGTAACGGAAGATACGCCCGATCACGGCGGCAATTTGGAGGATGCGCCGCGCTTCCTCCGGCAGCCGGTCAATGCGGGCCATCAACACCCCGTAGAGGGTTGGTGGAATGGTGATGGCAACAACTTCGCGGGCGGTGCGCCATTGGTGGGAGGTCGTGTCGCGGACGATGGCCCCACTGTCCAGCAAGGAACGGATGATTTCCTCAACGTAGAAGGGATTGCCTTCCGCGTGGTTGAGAATGCGCGTCTTGAGCGCGGTGGGGACGCCGTCGCCCGGCAGCAGGGCGTTGATCAACGTTTCGGTTTCCGCAGCCGAGAGCGGCGTCAACCACAAATCGGTGTGCCGGTGCGCGAAACGCTCGGCAGCCACTTGGCTGACCAGCGTCCCGCCATGTTCCGTCTCTGGCCGTAGCAGGCAGACGAAGAGCAGCGGCGCCCGCTCGGTCAGCGCGAACAGGCGTTCCAGCAATTCCAGCGAGGTAGGATCGGCCCAGTGCAAGTCCTCACAAACGATCACCAACGGACGCTGGCGAGCCATCCCCTCGATAAGCGTTTCAATGGCGCGGAACGTGCCGCGTTTGAGGCGTTCGCCCTCCAACTCCTCCATCGTGATGACCGCCTCAGCCTCCACCGGCAGCGACAGCAAATGCCCCAGGTACAAGGTGAGACGGTCTAAACGCTCCAGGTAGCGCAACTCCGGCGCAGCGAACTGCGCCACCTGCGCCCGGAGCCGGTCGAGGATGCGCTGTGGCGAGTCTTCCGGGGTCACGCTCAGCAGACCACGCACCACGTCCAGCCACAACAGGTAAGCCATAGAGGCGCCGTAGGAACGGCAGCGGCCTTCCAACCAACGGGGGCGGGTGGCTTCAGGTTGGGGACGCACGACGGCGTCGTAAATCTCGGCGACCAGGCGCGATTTGCCCAGGCCGGCGTCGCCGATGATGGTGACGATGCGTCCCGCGCCCTCCGCCAGTCCCGCGAGCGCCTCCCGCAACCGAGCGACCTCCATTTCGCGCCCAATCATCGGCGCGCGGAAGCCGGCGATGCCGCGCGTTTTGCTCCCCGACAGGTGCGCGACCAGCGGGCGGTAGACGTTCAACGGCGTCTGGATGCCTTTGAGTTGCAGAGCGCCCAACGGCTTCCATTTAAACTGCGCCTGCGTCAGGCGGTACGTGGCCTCGCTCACCAGGACAGCGCCCGGTTCGGCAGCAGCCTCCAGGCGGGCGGCCAGCGCGATCGCCTCGCCCATCGCGGTGTCCTCGCTGTGCTGGCGGCGGTCGCCGACTTTGGCGACGATGACGGCGCCGGTGTTGACGCCGATGCGCAATTGTAGGTCGAGGCCGCGCTGGCGGCGCAGGGCAGCCGCGAAGCGTTGGATGGCCGATTGCATCGCCAGTCCGGCGAGGACGGCGCGCTCCGGGTCGTCCTCGTGGACGACGGTTGCGCCGAAGAAGGCCAGTAGGCCGTCGCCCCGGAATTGATCCACTTCACCGCCGTAGCGGTAGATTTCGGTTTCGAGGATTTGGAAGACGCGATTCATCAGCTTGACCCATTCCTCGGTGCCGAGCTGTTCGAGCAGCGCCGTCGAGCCTTTGACGTCGGCGATGATGACGGTGACTTGTTTGTGCTTGCCCTGTAGGGCGGGGGGGCGCGCGCGCGCCGGTTTGCGGGCCGTCGTTCTCGACTCTGGTAGCGGGCCGGTCTTGGGACGGGGGACGGAGGCGGCCAGCGCCGTCAGTTTTTCGCGCGCTGCCGTGATCAGCGGGTCTACGACGGCGTCGCCGAGGTGGGCGCGTTGGGTTTCCAGCGCGGCGATGCTCTGCTCCAATTGGGCAGCTTCGCTTAACTCGTTAATCTTCATCTCCGTACATCCGCCGCCACAGCGCGACATCTTCCGCCGACGGGCCAGGCCCTGCCGGCGGTTCGCCCGTGGGGGCGAGCCGGTGTTTGTGTTTGGTCCACCGCTGCGTGGCGCGGCGTTCCCGCCCGGCAACGCGGGAGTCGGGGTGCGGTTTGACAGCGGTGGGCGGCGGGTTAGCCTCCGCGTCGCCGCCGAACAGGGCCAACCATTCGGCGACTTCTTCCGGGGGCAGGCCCTTCGGCAGTTCCTTGTCCACCGTCAGGGACACGGGGGAGGGGGTG
>DAOUGD010000341.1:0-13332 GCA_034429475.1 Anaerolineae bacterium | reverse complement strand
CGCGCCGCTAGCGTTCATCCTGAGCCACGATCGAACTCTCCGCTCGATTCCCTCCCCCACAGGGGAGAACTCTGTTCCTCTCTACTGACCTCGCCTTTCCTGTCACTCTTCAAATGTTAAGGTGCTCTAGTCAGATCAATCATACATAGATCTGCTCAGAGTAAGAAATATTTTATCATAAACCGGCTTGCTTGTCAAGTAACATTCGGCTCTCACATTCATAATTGCCAAATTGACTTTCCGCCTCAATTTATAACATATTTCCCACACTTGTCAATGAGCTTTTCTGAAGAAACCTATTTAACCTGCTGAAACAATTTCTTTATTCTTCAGGCAAAGCGCGATTCTACCACTGCCCCTTTTTTTGTCAAGATGGAACTTCACCTTGCGATCGGGCGTTTCTAAATTAGATATCCATTTCCAAAAGATACTATAGCAGGAGGAAAACAATGAAGAGAATACTATGGTTTTTAGTCACACTTACCCTCGTCTTCGGAATCCCGCAAATGGCGCTGGCCGATGGGATTATCATTATTGACCCACCCCCAGAACTACCAGTGGATTGGACACCCTGGTTGACCATTCGTTATCACCGGGTAACGGTCACAATTGAAGATCAGGTTGCGACCACCAAGGTTGACCAGGTCTTCTGTAATGAAGGACAAAGCGCCGCCGAGGGCACCTATGTTTTTCCACTCCCTACCGGGGCCACGGTGCAGCGCTTTGTGATGTGGGTGGATGGGCAGCCGGTTGAAGGCGAGATTCTGCCGGGCGATAAGGCGCGCGAGATCTACGAAGGTTACGTGCGACACCGCCGTGATCCAGCCTTGCTGGAATACGTGGGACGCGACGCCGTGCGCGCTCGCATATTCCCAATTCCGCCAGGAGGCGAGCGCCGCATCCAACTGGAATACACGCAAGTCTTGCCGGTCGAGAATGGACTGATGTATTACCGTTACCCCCTGGATACGGAACGCTTCTCGGCAAGGCCATTAGAACAGGTCAGCCTTTACATTGAGATCACTTCCCCTACCGACTTGCGTGCCATCTACTCGCCTAGCCACCAGGAAGAAGCTGTCATCACCCGAAAAAGCAGCCGCGAGGCAAGCATTAGTTACGAAGCCGGTCACATTCTCCCCAATCGTGACTTCGAGCTTTACACAAGTTCGGGAACGGAAGAGATTGGCGCGAATTTACTCTCGTACAGAGCCAAGGATGAGGATGGTTTTTTCTTGTTGATGGTTTCTCCGACTATTGAGGAGACGCAACACCGCGCCCTGGCGCAGGACGTTTTTTTGGTGCTGGATACATCCGGTTCAATGGATGGGGAAAAGTTGGAACAGGCGCAAGCGGCGCTCGTCTACATCTTGGAGCATTTGAATCCAGCAGATCGCTTCAATGTCATTGCCTTTAGCAGCGATGTGCGGGCGTTTGCCGACACACCCCGACCAAGTGCCGAAGCCAGTGAAGCGGTCGCCTGGGTGGAAGATCTGGAAGCGATGGGCGGCACCAACATCTACCTGGCCCTGTCGGAGGCGCTATCGCAAGCGGACGCAACTCGCCCAACGATCACCATCTTCCTGACCGATGGCCTGCCTACGGAGGGGATTGTGGAAGAGGCTACGATTCTCAACATGCTAACGCAAGAAACCTCTGGTTCAGCGCGCATCTTTCCTTTTGGAGTGGGGTATGATGTGAACACGCTCTTTCTCGATCAATTGGCCCAGGATCACAAAGGGCGTCCGGCCTACGTGAAACCTTACGAACGCATTGACGAGCAGGTATCGGCTTTTTACGCCCGTGTGCAAAGCCCACTGCTCACCAATGTGACACTGGACTTTGGCGATGTGCGCGTTTACGATGTGTACCCCAACCCACTCACCGACCTATACGCCGGGACGCAACTGATTGTCACCGGGCGCTACACCGGCGCTGGCCCACAGCGCATCACGTTGACCGGCGAGGTCAACGGCGAACATCAAATATATGAATATGAAGGCACATTCACGCGCCAAAGCGAGGACGGCGATAAGCTGGCTTTTATCCCCCGTCTATGGGCCGCACGCAAGATCGGCCATCTGCTGACACAAATCCGCCTGTATGGGGAAAATGCTGAGTGGGTGGAGGCCATTGTCACTTTGAGCTTGCGGTATGGCATCATCACCCCCTACACGTCATTCCTGGTGGAAGAGCCGACTGAGGTTCTCAGTCTTGAGGGGCGTGACCGGGCCGCAGAAGAGTTCGAGAAATCCCTACAGGTGGCCCCGGCGGCGACCGGAGAACAAGCAGTAGAGGATGCAGAAATGCGCGCCGGATTGGGGGGTGCCGCGGCTCCCCCCGCTGCGGACGAGAGCATACCAGCATCGGAGACCCAGAGGCACGTCCGCTATGTCGGCGACAAGACTTTCTTGTGCGATGTCACGCTCTGCACGGATACCCTTTACGTCCCGGATAAGATGTCGCTGCAAGAAATCCCCTTCATGTCACCCGCGTATTGGGAAATACTAGATACACATCCAACGTGGGCGGCTTACTTCGCTCTGAATGCGGAAACCATCTTTGTAGCGCCCGAAGGCGCGGCTTATCGCTTTCTCTTTGGAACAGGATCCGATGAAGTAGCGCGCCCGCCAGAACAAGTTGACCCCACGGCGACGCCACAGCCCACGACATCCGCGGACGTCACCCCAACCACTCCTGCCAATACCCTGCCAGCCCCCACCCCGACGACGACATCGCCAGGGATATGCAGCAGCGCCGCGTTGTTGCTGGTCGTCGGCATCGTCGTTAGACTCAGCAAGCGACAGGAAATGCCGAGCAAGTACTAAATCTTGATTTCGATCAGCAGATTGAGTGGAGTTTCTGATCCGATCAAACGCCCCGAATCGAATTCGGGGCGTTTGCGCATCTGACAAACAACCAAGACCGAGTAAAATGGAAAGTGCCGTTCCTTGATGAGGCGCGCATAGCCATAAGGATGAGCATTTAGTCAGCAGATTAAGCTGATTTTCAAAGGGGTTGAGCCAACGGATCCAATGGATTTTTGATCCTATCATTCCATAAATCCTGTTATTCTTTGAGGAGGTCACCATGACGACAATGCCGATCAATCGTGAGACATTTTTAGCTTTTTTGGTGGAGGCGAAAGCGCACACGTATGCCGCGCAAGGCGGCGCCGGGACCAAAGTATCGCCTATGTTGCCCGGGTCCAAGCAATTGGAGTACGCGAAGGATGCACTGCTTTACCGGGATGTTTACTTCGGCAACGACTATTTTGTCGGTCAGGAGACGGTGTACTACGACGCCAACCCGGTATGGTCAATGTGCTATGCCGGAGGAAAGTTGAAGACGGCGGAAATCCCCATTCAGATCCAGGAGGTTTACGCCTTTCTCCAAGAGGCCTTGCGTCACGTCTCGCCGGAACACCCCTATCGGGGGCCAGGCGTTTACAAACAGGGCGCCCTCGCGTATACCAACGAGAGTCACGGTGATCCGGATCGCTTCTGGGGACGGGAGACGATCACTTACCAAAATGTAGCCGTTTACCAGCTTCATTACAGCGGAGGAATGCTGCAATAGACGCCCCATCCATCCACACCGCGCCCCCCAAAGATTACCGCCGCAACTTCGCCGCGCTGGCCACCGACTTTTGTTTCTTCGGGTTAGCAATGGCCTTTATCGGCCCGACCACCGTCATTCCCGGCCTGCTCAGCGTGTTGGGCGCGTCCTCCGCCGTCATCGGGCTGATCACGACGCTGCAACGCGCGGGTTGGCTGCTGCCGCAGCTCTTCGCAGCCCGCGCACTGGCCGCCAAGCCCCACAAAAAGCCCGCGATCGTCTGGGCCGCCGCGCTGAGCCGCCCGCTGTTTTTTGTGCTGGCCGGACTCACGGCCGCCGCCGGGCATTGGCCGGCCGCGCTGCTGATCGCGCTGTTTGTGCCGATTTATACGGCGTTCTGGGTCGGTGACGGGTTTGGCAGCCTCGCCTGGTTCGATTTGCTGAGCAAAGCCATCCCGCCGCAACGCCGGGGACGGCTCTTCAGCGTTGGGCAGACGACTTCCGGTATCCTGAGCTTCCTGGCGGGATTCGCAGTCGAGGGCATTCTCAGCGAGCACGGGCCGGCTTTTCCGTACAATTACGCCAGCCTGTTGTTACTGGGCTTCGGGATGCTGATGATTTCCCTGGGGGGGATCATGACCCTCCGCGAGGCGCCCGGCATGTCCGAGAAAGCTGTGCCGCAGTGGCGGGATTTTTTGCCGCAGTTAGGCAACATCCTGAAAAGCGACACGACCTTTCGCCGCTATATCGTCGCCCGCCAGCTTTACAACCTCAGCCTGTTGGCGATGCCGTTTTACATGACCTACGCGCTCGACATCCTGCACTTGCCGGACCAGGTCGCGGGACGCTACACCTCCATCGGCGTCGGCGGCAGCGTGTTGGCGGCAGTCTTCTTCGGCTGGCTCAACGAGCGGCACGGCGCCCGCCGCGCGATGCAGGCCAGCACGCTCCTCACCATCGGCGTGCCGCTCACCGCGATTATGATTCCGCAATGGATCCGCGATCCCGGCTGGCTGGCCTGGGGCTATGGGATGGTTTTCTTCGTACTCAACGCGGCCAACAACAGCCTGCTGCCGTCGTGGATGGCCTTCTTGCTGGAATTGGCTCCCGAAGCCCGGCGCCCGGCCTACGTCGGCCTGACCAACACCATCAACGGCGTCACGACGCTCTTTTCGACGCTCGGCGGGCTGCTGCTACAGTGGACGGGCAACAACTACAGCTTGTTATTCATCGTCACTGCGCTCGGAACCGCGTTGGCCTGGCCGCTGCTCCTCAGCCTGCCCGACCCACGCCATACCGCAATCCGCAATCCGTAATCCGTAATTCGTAATTCGTAATTCGTAATTCGTAATTCGCTGCTCCGCCGATCCGCTCATTCGCCTATGAACATCACCACCCTGCCCAAAGCCGAACTCCACTGTCACCTGGATGGGATTCTGGATCCCGCCATCGCGCGGCTGATTCACGTGGAAGACCCGGCATGTCCGGTGGATGTCGCCGCTATGGAAGCCGCCTACCCTATTCGGGGCGTCGAGGCTTTTTTCCAATGGTTCGGATTCGTCACACCGGTCGAATCCAGGATAGAATATCTGTGTCTGCTCGCCGACCAGCATATCGCCCGGCTGAAGGCGCAACATGTGCGTTACGTGGAATGGATGTTGCCCGCCGGCGCCTTTGGAGTGCGACTTGGGACTTCCGAAGCCATGGAGCGTGTGGGAGCGCTGCGGGAATGGGTCAATCGCTACCAGAATGGCGATATTGAGATTGCCTTCACCATCGGCATCGGGCGGGACAAGCCCGCGGAGGTCGTCGCCGAATTTGCCGGGCCGCTGCTAGCGCTGCACGCCGCCGGCCTGATTGTTGGGATCGGCGTTGCCGGGCCGGAAGCTGGCAATCCTGTCAAGCCCTTCACGCGGACGCTGGCGCGGCTGCACGAAGCCGGGATCGGCATCGAAGTCCACGCGGGCGAATGGTGTGGGCCGGAATCGGTGTGGGACGCGCTGGACTACGGCTACCCGGATCGCATCGGGCACGGCGTCGCGCTGTTTCAGGATGCCCGGCTGGTGGAGCTTTTCCAGGAACGGCAGATTCACATTGAGATGTGCCCCACGAGCAATCTCTGCACCGGCAGCGTCGCGCGGATTGAAGATCACCCCATCGGCAGAGCGCGCGAGTTGGGCCTGAACTTCAGCGTCAACACCGACGATCCCGGCGCGTTTCTATGCAGCATGAACTCGGAGTATCAACTTCTGGCGAACGTGTTTGGTTTCACTGAAGCCGATTTTGCGACGATGTACCAAAACACCCTGAACGCCCGCTTTCTGCCCTAAAATCAAAACTTCTATTTTTTGTCAGCAGATTTAGCGGATTAAGCAGATTTTTTAGGAGTTAACGGCATGTAATCTGCTAAATCTGCTTAATCTGCTGATAGAAAGAGGTAAGTCCAGTGTCCAATTCACAAGAAACAAAGACCGATGGAGTATGGCGCATACTGCCACTCCTCTTCTTTCTGGGTCTCGCCGCGCTGGTTATCCGCAACGCCTGGCTCTCCGACGACGCCTACATCACGTTCCGCACTGTGGACAATTTCATCCACGGCTACGGGCTGACGTGGAACGTCGCCGAACGGGTGCAATCGTACACTCATCCGCTGTGGATGCTGCTGCTGTCGGCAGCCTACGCCATCACCCACGAGAGCTTCTTCACCAGTATGCTTTTGAGCATCGGTATTTCGCTGGCGACGGCGGCCCTGATCGCATGGCGGATGGCGCGCGCGCCACTCCTGGCGTGCCTGGGCCTCGCCGTGCTGATGCTGTCGAAGGCCGCAGTGGACTACGCCACGTCCGGCCTGGAGAATCCCCTCACCCACGCGTTGCTGGTCGGATTCTTGCTGTTGTATTTGAAAGATGATGCTTTTACGCCGCGCCGTCTGGGGTGGCTCAGCCTGATCGCGGCGCTGGGCGGGGTGAACCGGCTAGATACGTTGCTGCTCTACCTGCCCGCGCTGGCTTACGCCGCGCTTCAGATATGGCAGCCATCCCTTCCGCAAATTGCAAGTCGCAAATCACAAAATCCGTTAAAATCCGTTCAATCCGTTGAGCAATCTTCCCTTTCTACGATGAACCGAGGGCAAAGCAATACCTTCTGGCGCAGTGTGCGCGCCGTCGTCCTGGGCTTCCTGCCGCTGATCTTGTGGGAAGTGTTTTCGCTGTTCTACTACGGCTTCCCCTTCCCCAACACCGCCTACGCCAAACTGACCGCCGCGCTCATCACCCGCCAGGCGCTGATGGCTGAGGGGATCGCCTACCTGCACAACTCGCTGCGGGCGGACAGTATCACGTTGGCGGCGATTGGCGCCGCGCTCCTGCTGGTCTTGTTCCGGTGGGAATGGAAGAAGGCGCCGCTGGCGTTGGGGATGGCGCTGTATCTGTTCTACACCGTTTCGGTGGGCGGCGACTTTATGAGCGGGCGCTTCCTCACCGCGCCGCTGTATGTCGCCGTGACGCTGCTGGTCAGCCTGAAACCGGACGCCCTCAAGCCGCGTTATCAAGCCGCGTTGCTGCTCGCGGCGTTGATCGTCGGCGTGAGCGCGCCCTATTCCCCCGTGCGCGCCGGTGGGGAGAAGGGCGCGCCGGCCGGGACCGGCCTCGGCTGGATTCGGGGGCGCGGCATCACAGACGAGCGCGCCAATTACTACCACAACACCGGCCTGCTACGCGCTTTCGCCGTCTCCCACCCGCTGCCCGACCACGACTGGGCGATACAAGGCCGCGCCGCCCGCGCCGCCGGGCCGCGCGTCGTTGAAAAAGGCTCGGTGGGCTTCTTCGGCTACTTCGCCGGGCCGCAGGTGCATGTGGTGGATCTGCTGGGACTCGGCGACCCGCTTATGGCGCGGCTGCCGTTGGCCGACCCGGATTGGTACATCGGCCACTTTGGGCGATTGACGCCGGCGGGTTACATAGAAACCCTGGAAACCGGGCGAAACCGCATCGCCGACCCCAACCTGGCGCACTACTACGAGAAGCTGGCCTTTGTGATTCGCGGCGATCTCTTTGACCCGCAGCGGCTCGTCGAAATATGGAAATTCAACACTGGCGCTTACGACGCCGCTCTCGACGCTTACAGCTACTTCCGGGGAACGCCCTTCACGCGCGCCTACACCGTCACCAACCCGACAGATCGCCCTTACGTCTACGCTTATCTTTGGAACAACCAGAGCGGCGCGACCTATCTGCTGGACGACGCCTCGGCGCGCGGGCGAGCGTATCGCGTTTCTTGGGAAATTACGCGAGAGGGCGTACAATATACGGGAGCGGCGGCGCAGCAGCTCTCGACCATCGGGCCGCTTTCGGACCAGGACACGCTGCACATCGGCGTCCTCTTCAGCCCCAACCCCGACATGACGGCGCAGGATATGTTCGAATATCGCTACTGGTTCCGCTTTGAGCCGGACGGCGCGCTGACAGTGGTGCTGCCCGGCAAAGGCTTCCACAACGCCGACGCGCCGCAGGGGTTCTGGGCGACGGGCGACATCCGTGATGTGATGCGGGAGCCGTGAGAGTGGAAATGGGTGATTGGAAATCGGTAATCGGTAATGGGTAATAAGAAATGCGTAAGGAGCGGGGTGTGACTGATGAATCCATCCGAAATTGAAGAAATGTTGGCCGGCGGTGAGGATAGTTTCACCGAATTTAAGCGCGACGTAACTCAGCGCAGTGACTTTGCCGGTGAAATGATCGCGTTTGCCAACACGGAAGGCGGGCGCATCCTGATTGGGGTCAACGACGACGGGCAGATCGCAGGCGTGGACAATCCGGCCAACGTCGAAGAGGCGGTGCTGAACCTCGCCCGGCAGAATTGCAATCCACCCTTGACGCCAACGATAGAACGAACAAAAACGGCTAACGGGACGGTGATGATCGTCAACGTGCCCCGCCGGGTCAGCGTGCCTCACGAAAACAACAGCGGACAATGCTTCATTCGAGTGGGGTCAAGCAAGCGGCTGGCGACGCCTCAAGAACGCGCGCGGCTGTTGCAACTGGCCGGCCTGGTTCACTACGATGAAATCCCCATCCCGCGCACCGACATTGCCAATCTGGATATGGAAGCCTTCGGTGCGTACTACCGCCGGATTTATGAATCCCCCCTGGAAACCGCCGATGTGCCGCTTCTCAAGATGTTAGAAGCGATGCGCTTTGTCGTCCCCGACCTGGATGGGCATCCCCGATTGTCGCTGGCCGGATTGGTGCTGTTTGGGCAGGCTCCAGAAGATTTTCTTTACTACGCGCGCATTTCCGCGGTCCGGTGGGCTGGCCGGGAAGCGGGAGAAGTCATCATAGACCGTCAGGAGATCACCGGGCGCTTGCCCCAACAGATCGAACACGCGGTAGCCTTTATTGAACGCAACACGCGCCTCGCCACCCACATCAACGGCGCCCAACAAAGCGATTATCCCGAATACCCCCGCGCCGCCTTACGGGAAGCAGTAGTCAACGCAGTGGCCCACCGCGATTACAGTCTGACCGGCGCGCAGAGCTTGCTGTACATTTTTGACGACCGGATCGAACTGCGCAGCCCCGGCGCCTTGCCCAACAGCGTCACCCTGGAAAACATCCGCACCCACTACAGCAAGCCGCGCAACGAAACCCTGGCGCGCGTCTTGTTCAATCTGGGTTACGTCAACACTCTCGGCTCAGGTATTCCACGGATGATCCGCTTGATGAAAGAATCCACCGGGCGCGAACCTGATTTCGAGACCTTCGGACAACAATTCTTGGTTCGCCTTTGGGGAAAGCCAATTCTCAGCTTGTAGGCGAGCGAGCGAAAATTGGAAATGGGTGATTGGAAATCAGTAATGGGTAATGAGAAATGAGTAAGGAGTAACCAGTTCCAGTTACCAGTCACTCATTTACCCATTACGCATTTCTCATTACTATTCGGAGAAACACTATGACCTTCAACGACCTTATACCCTATTTGCCTTTGCTCATCCCGCTGATCCTGATTGACCTGGGATTGAAAATCACCGCGCTGGTGGATATCCTCACCAAGCAGCCGAAGCTGCGCGGGCCGAAATGGCTGTGGATTATCATCGCCGTCGGCGTCAACCTGATCGGGCCGATCATCTACTTCACGCTGGGCCGCGAGGAAGCATGAGCGACGCCGCCATCCGCTGCGAGGGGCTGACCCGCCATTATGGGGATGTCGTCGCGCTGCAAGACCTGGACTTGTCCGTGCCTTACGGCTCCGTCTTCGGCTTCCTGGGACGCAACGGCGCCGGCAAGACGACCACGATGCGCCTGCTGGTGGGGTTGGGCCATCCGACCGTCGGGCGCGCGTGGATCGCTGGGGTGGAGACGACCAACGCCGACAGTCACGCCCGCGAGAAGTTCGGCTACCTGCCGCAGGACCCAGCCTTCTACGCGTGGATGACGCCGCGCGAGTATCTGGACTACGCCGGACGGCTGTTCGGAATGCCGGACGCCGACCGCAAGGCGCGCATCGAGGAGATGCTGGAACTGGTGGGCTTGAAGGACGCCGCGCGGCGCAAAATCGGCGGATTCTCCGGCGGGATGCACCAGCGGTTGGGGATCGCGCAGGCGCTCCTGCACCGCCCCCCCGTGCTGCTGCTCGACGAGCCGACCAGCGCGCTCGACCCGGCCGGCCGCTACGAGGTGCTCGATCTGCTGGACAAACTGCGCGGCGCCGTCACCGTCTTCTTCTCCACCCACATCCTCGCCGACGTGGAGCGCATCTGCGATACCATCGCCATCATCCAGAAGGGCCGCCTGCTGCTGGTGGCCGGGCGCGACGAATTGCGGGAACGCTATCCCCTGAACACCGCCGTCCTCGAACTCGACGTTGCCAGTCCGCCGTGGCCGGAGAGCCTGATCCCTGCGTTACAAGCACAACCCTGGATCACCGGCGTAACGCAGGACAAAGCCGTCCTGCGCGTCGTCGTCAACGATGTGGCGCGCGGCAAACAAGCGCTGCTGCCCCTCATCCTGCAACAGAACATCATTCTGACCCGCTACGAGTGGGTGCGTCCAACGCTGGAAGAGATTTTCTTGAAAGTAAGCGCGTAAAACCTATGAGGTGAAACAATGGCGACTGAATCTTTGATGTTAACCATTCCGACGCATTTAGCCCAGGAATTAACTTCAGCGAGCCAGGGATTCCTCACAGACTTACTCGAGCGTGGCTTGCGACAACTCAAAATCGAGCGCGCCCTGGAACGCTATGCCCAAGGAGGAATTTCGTTTGGTGCAGCAGCGCAACTGGCTGGCATATCTCAATCCGAATTGGCGCGACAGGCTTATGCACGGGGAATGGAACCACCTTTCAGCACAACGACTTTGGCAGAGGAAAGGTCAAATCTATGATTATCTTCGCCTATTCCATCTCCGTTTTGTTGATGATCGCCACGCCAGTCATCGTGGCCGTGCTGCTGCGCCGCCGCTTCACCACGCCCTGGTTCCTGTTCCTCGTCGGATCGGCGACGTTTATCGGGTCGCAAATCGTCCACCTGCCCCTGAACGAATGGCTGGGGGACATCGGGCTGCTGCCGCCGTTGGGATCAGCCGCCGGCCCCCCTCTCTGGCGGACGGCGCTCATTCTGGGGCTGACGGCCGGCCTGTGCGAAGAACTCGCGCGCACCGTCGGCTACGCGCTGTTGCGCCGCTTCCGCCGCTTCGAGGATGGTGTGATGCTCGGCGTGGGGCATGGCGGCATTGAGGCGATGGTCTTCGGCGCGGTGCAGACGGCGGCGATGGTCACGTCGCTGCTCGCACTGCGCGGTGCCGACCTGACAACGCTCAACCTCGCCGCCGATCAGATGACGGCAGTGACGCAACAACTGGAGAACCTCAACCGCTCGCCGTTGTGGGCCGCGCTCCCCTGGGTGGAACGCTGTCTCGCTATGGGCATCCACGTGATACTGTCGCTGCTGGTCTGGCGGGCGTTCGCGCTGCGTAAAGCCTGGTACGTCCCGCTGGCGATTGCGTACCACGTCGCCTTTGACGCCGTCGCCGTCTACGTGGCGCAGCAGACCGAGTCGGTGGTCATTATCTATGGGACGATATTGCTCCTGATAGCACCGGGACTGCTCTGGCTCTGGCGCATCTGGCGGAAGGAAGCCGGGCCGCGTCCCGTCGCCGCCTCGCTGCGCGCCGAATGGCGCAGTTTCATCGCCGCCACCCGCAAGGAGCTGTTGCAACAATGGCGCACCAAGCGCGTCATCGTGGTCGCCGCCGTCTTTGCTTTCATCGGCCTGTTTTCGCCGCTCGCCGCCAAGTTCACGCCGGAAATCATCCGCTCAGTGCCGGGCGCGGAGCAATTCGCCGATCTGATCCCCACGCCAAGTGTGGGGGATGTGATGACGCAGTACGTCAAGAACCTGACGCAGTTCGGCTTTATGATCGCCATCCTGCTCGGCATGGGCGCGGTGGCCGGGGAAAAGGAGAAGGGCACGGCGGCGCTCATCTTGTGCAAGCCGCTGCCGCGCTGGGCGTTTGTGGGCAGCAAGTTCGTCGCGCAAACGCTGCTCTACATCGCCGGATTCTGCGTTGCGGCACTTTGCACGCTCTACTACACGTGGTTCCTGTTTGGCCCGGTGGACGTGGGCGTGTTCCTGGTCAGCAACCTGCTGCTCCTGGCGTGGTTTATGACCTACGTGGCCGTGACGTTGACCGGCAGCGCGCTGACGAAATCGGTGGGCGCGGCGGCGGGCGTGGGACTCGGCGGCGCCGTCCTGCTGATGCTGGCGGGCAACCTGCCGATGTTCGGCCCGCTGATGCCCGGCGCGCTGGTCGCCTGGGCCAGCCAACTGGGGTTGGGGACGTCCTCCGACCCCGTGACGGCCAATGGCGGCGCGATAGCAATGGCGCTGGTGCTTGTGGTAATGTGTGTCCTCGGCGCGATTGCGGCGTTTGAACGGCAGGAGTTGTAGATCGGGCTTATAATAAGGACATAGATGAACACGGATTCTTCAAATCGTTAACCTATTGCCACTTTAACTCGATGACGACTATTGCCTTTTGATAAAAAACTTGAAGGTCTTGCACAATGGTAAAAATTACCGGCTACATCTGGCACGAAGATATCGTGGATAAATTGATCTGGAAACATCAAGTTGGTGTAGAGGAAGTTAACGAGGTTTTTCAAAACAGCCCGCGCGTCGCGCGATTTGAAAGAGGGCATAGACCCGGCGAAGATTTATACAGGGCTTTGGGACAAACAGATGCGGGGCGTTACCTGACAGTGATCTTCATCCTGAAAAAAGATGGGCGTGCGCTCATTGTGACTGCCAGAGAGATGACCCAACAGGAGCGTAGAATCTATGGTCGAAAATAAGCTGAATCAGAATACCTTACCCGCTATGACTGCCACCCTTGAAGAAATGGGGGAATTTTGGGATACGCACGACACAACCGAATACGAAGGTGATTGGACTCCCGTTGAAATTCAAGTAGTAGCTCACCCACGACATGAATATGTGATTACCCTCTCGGACACTTTGAATACCGCCTTGCACCGCGTTCAGCAACAAGAAGGTGTACCGCTGAATACCCTGGTCAATTTGTGGATTCAAGAAAAGCTCCAGGCATTGGCAGGATAACCGATGCCACTGCCTACAAACCTCTATAGTGTCAAAAACTCCGGGATGCACACCACTGAAAAGATTACAGGAAGGCAATTTGTAAATCGCGCTTACCTTCTGGTTTTGATCCTGCTTCTCACAGCGTGCAGTACGTTGTCCCCAATGGCCCCCACCCCCAC
>DAOUGD010000340.1:0-37604 GCA_034429475.1 Anaerolineae bacterium | reverse complement strand
GCAGCGCCGGTGGCGCTGCCTCTTGCGCTTTCGCGCTCTCTCCCTACTCCTGCCGGCGTATCCGCAGCGCGAGATACGGCTTGCCCGGCAGCGTCACACGGCACTTGCCGGAGAATGTCCCCGCCAGCTGCGTGATCGTCATCTGCCACGTATCAATGACTTCGATGGTGTACGCACCCTCGGCAGGCAATTCGAGGTCTTTGTACGCCGGGCGATTGAGGCCAAAGTAGATGAGCCGGTAGGCGTCGTCCGCGCTGCCGGACTGGTTGAGGTCCCAGTGTGCGCCGCGCGGGTCAATGGCGGGACCGGCCTCCATAATCCGCCGCAGGAACGCGATGCGCGCCGGGCTTTCGCCGTGCAGCACGCCCCCCTTCGACCACCACAGGATGTCCTGCGGATGGACGTAGGTTTCCCCATGCCCGACGTACCCGCCGCGCGAGAAGCCCTCCCAGAAGCGGTGCGTCATCTCCTCGGCGGTGATGTTGCCCCAGTTGTGCGGGATGTTACCCTCGTAGCAGCACTCGTCCACCACCACCGGCTTCCGGTACAACCGCCGCCACTCGCTCACCTGCGTCAAGCCGGCGCGCTGGATGCTGCAATGCGTCACCCAAGGCTTGGCGTGATCGTAAAACGTGATGCAGTTGTGGACGGAGCGCAGATGCTGGTATGGGTCGCTCTCCTGCACGATCTGGAAGAAGCGATCCCAGTCCGCCATCGTCTTGGCCGGCATCAAGTCGTACTCGTTCGCCAGCGACCACCAGACATTGCGGTAGGCCGCCAGCCGCGCCACGACGTAACGCAAATAGCGGTCGTCGGCGTCGGCGGGCATCGTGCTGTAGCCCCAGCGGTCGTAGGGGTGAAACAGGATGATGTCCGCCTCGATGCCCAGCGCGCGCAAGTCGCCCACGCGCCGTTCCAGGTGACGGAAGAAGGCCGGATTGAAGCGGGTGAAATCCCAGGCCTCACCCCCGGCCACTCTCCCAGAGGGCGAGGGGAGTTTCTCGAAAGCGTGATATTCCGGCTCGTTGTGGTTGAAAGTGTAGTGCTTGGGGAAGACGCACATCCGCAGCTTGTTGAAGGGCGCGGTCGTAAGCGTCGCCAACGTCTGCATCTCCAGCGCATCGCCCTGATGATTCCACACGTAACACGTCGTGCCGACGGAAAAGTGCGGCGTCCCATCCGCGTAGGCAAAGTGGAACGTGTCGCGCACGCGCACCGGGCCGTGATTGCCTGCTGATGCTGGGGTGCAGGTGAACGCGCCCGTCTGTCCATCCAACGCCGCGACGTTGCTGCGCGTCGTGTACGTCCATTCGCCTTCCATATCCGGCATAAAGCGCACCCGGTACACCCCGCCACCGTCATAGAAGCCATCCACATCTATGACGCGATGCTTGTAAGCGAATTTCGCACCGAAGATGACGTCCAGGAACGGATTCCCGTCCGCCGGCCCGGCCAACGCCACTTCAAACATATCCCAACGCTCGACCTTGTGCTCTGACATTCCACTCTCCCTATACAAGCCGCTCGAGCGGCAAACAAAAAGGTGTTTTCACGGGTGGCACGTCGCCCGCGAAAACACCCCTTTATCCGTCAACAACTAAATCCGTCGCCCGGCGTGGAAACCCTCGTGGACGGCCTGCATCACCTTGCGCGGCTTGACGGCGTCGCCCACGGCGATCACTTCCACCGGCAGCCCGGCCAGCGCGTCCAGCAGCGTCGTATCGGACTTCATGCCGAGCGCCAGCACGACCGCGTCGCCCTCCACCGTGGCCGAGTCCGCGCCGCAGGCGCAGCTCACGCTGTCGGGCATGACGCACTCGATGCAGTGGTTCAGTTTGACCGCGACGCCGTCCTCCGCCAACCGCCCCCTGACCGTCCAGCGGGTGAAAATTTCCATTTCGGGCGCGATTTCCGGCAGTTGATCCACCAGCGTCACCTGCTTGCCGTGCTGCTCTGCCAGGAACATGGCGATCTCAACGCCGATCATCCCCGCGCCACAGACCACCACGCGCTTCCCCGCCGGGATGCGCCCGTCGAGCACGTCCAGCGCGCCGTAGATACCCGCCGCATCCGCGCCCTCGATGGGCGGCGGCGCCGGCCGCGCGCCCGTCGCCACGATGACCACGTCCGGCGCTTCCGCCTGCACGAGATCGTGCGTCACCGTCACGCCGGTCTTCACCGTGACCCCTTGCCGCCCCAACTCGGCGATCTGCCAGGCCAGGAAGTCGCGGTAGTCCTTCTTGAATTCGGGATGCCCGGCGTAGCGCAGCATCCCGCCCAGGTCCGCGCCGCGCTCGTAGAGCGTGACCGTGTGCCCGCGCAACGCCGCGACGCGCGCCGCCTCCATCCCCGCCGGGCCGCCGCCCACCACCATCACGCGGCGCGGCGTCCCCGCCGGGATGAGATGGCTATACATCTCGTGCTCCTTCGCCGCCTGCGCGTTGACGGCGCAATCGAAGCCCCGATAGCTGTTCACCGAGGCCAGGCACTCGTTGCAGCGCACGCAGCGGCGGATTTCCTCCGGCCTGCCCGCCAGCACCTTGTTGGGGTACTCCGGGTCCGCGATGGCCTGCCGCCCAATCGCCACCAGGTCGGCCTTGCCCGTCGCGATCACCTCTTCCGCCATCTCCGGCGAGATGCCGCACACGGCGATCACAGGGATCGTCACAGCCTGCTTCACCGCCGCCGCCAGCGGGATAAGGTTGCCGCGCGGCACGTAGAGCGCCGGCACCCACATCCCAATGGCGACGCCCTCGCTCAACCGCTTGCCCTGCGGATCCACCGTACCCTGCAACACGCCGAAGTACGCCGCCGTGCGCGAATCCCACGTCCCCACGCTGATGTGCATGGCGTCGGCCCCGGCGGCCTGCGCCAGCTTCGCAAACGCCACCGCCTCGTCGAGCGTCACACCGCCCGGCGCGTCCTCCTCGGCGGAAAGGCGGTAGATGACGGGGAAGTCCGCCCCGGCCAGCCGCTTGATAGCCTGGATGACCTCCAACCCGAAGCGCGCCCGCTTCTCGAAGCTGCCGCCGTACTCGTCATCGCGGCGGTTGGTGTAACCGGAGAGAAATTGTAGCGGCATGTAGCCGTGCGCGCCGTGAACTTCCACCGCGTCAAATCCGGCAATGCGCGCGCGCCGCGCCGCCTGCCCGTAGGCCTCGATGAGCGCCTTGATCTCGTCCACCGTCAACACGCGGGGCCGGTCGTCGGGCAGCAACGCCGTGGCGACGCCCGACGGGCTGATGGGCTGCTTGCCGGTGACGGATTCGCTGGCGAAGCAGCCGCCGTGCGCCAGTTGCAGCGCGATCTTCGCGCCGCCGGCGTGCGCGCCCGTCGCCAGCCGCGACAGGCCGGGGATGAAGCCGTAGCTCGAAATCTCCAGCTCGCCGGGGATGACGCGCCCGCACGGTTCCGGGCTGCAGACCTCGGTGATGATCAGGCCGACGCCGCCGTGCGCGCGTGTGGCATAGTAATCGGCGATACTGTCGGACACCGTCCCGTCCGCCGCCGCCAGATTCGTGCCCATGCCGGGCTGCACCATGCGGTTTTTGAGTTTCAGACTGCCGATTTGAATGGGTTGCGTTAAGTGTTTGAACATCGTGTCTCCTTTTTCTAAAATGGATAATTCAAAAGAGGGTAGACGGTAGACGGTAGACGGTAGACAGGCCCGTAGGCTGTCTGCCGTCTACTGTCTACCGATGCCTTATCCCCCGATACCACGCAGATAGAGCAAATACATGCCGGCGATGTAGATCACGACGAGCAGCAGCGCGTCAAGTTCGACGATCCAGATACGGCGCTCAACCTGCGCCAGGTTGCCGATGAGCGCCAGGGTGGTCATCAAGATTGCTAACAGGCCGGCGAGGGCGAAGGCAGGGCTGATCGCGCCGAGGAAACTGCCCTGCGTGTAAATAACATCCGCAAAAGCCAGGGTGAACATGTTGAAGACGTTGCTGCCGAAGAGGTTGCCCACCGCCATATCATACGCGCCGATGCGCGCGGCGGCGATCATCGAAACCAGTTCCGGCAAGGAAGTGACAAACGCGATCAAGATCATCCCCACAAAGCCGGTGCCCAAGCCGGTGATTTCGGCAATCGCGGAGCCGCTGCGCACCATCCACGGCGTCACCAGGATCAGAACGAGGGAGGCCAGGGCAAAACCTATAATGGCTTTGCGCAACGAAGGAACGCCAGCAGCGTCTTCTTCGGTGGTATGGGGCGCCTCGGCTGCGCCGGACGTAGGATTCGACCGCAGCAGCCACACGCCCACCACATACACGACCATCATCAACAGGCTGTCCAGGCCGATCCAGCCGATAGTGAGGTGCAGGTTAGCTAACAGGAAGAAGACCGCCATCCCCATCAGCATGACGGCCAGGCTGGCGGTGAGCGCGTGTTTGAGGGCGACGCGGCGCAGGATACGATTCTTATAGAACAGCATATCCAGGATGCCCAACAACAGCATGTTAAACATGCTGCTGCCAAACAGATCGCCCGCCGTCAAGTCAATGTGCTGCTGTTGGATGGCGTTGATCATCGTCAGCAACTCCGGGAGCGACGTGGCGCTGGCGATGAGCAGCGCGCCGATGAACATCCCGCCGAGCTTGGTGCGGTAGGCAATCGCATCGCCATAATCCGCGAGCTTGACCGCGGTGACGACAATGATAAGGGCGCTAACGATAAACTGTACCCAGATCATTGGTCACACACCTTTCCCTGGGGATGTTTGGTGAAGCCCTTCGTGATTGGCAGCGGCCAGGCAGCAAAAGCGGCATTCTCGGCGGCGTCCAGGTCGCCGAGGACGCTTTCGGCCTGCACCAGGCATTGCTGCACGGTCGCCTCGTCGGGCGCCAGTCCCAGCATGGTGACGGTGCATTGGCGATGGCGGTCGCTCAGATTCTCGAACATGAAGCGCATCGGGATGTGCGGGCGCTCCTTGCTGAGCCGGTGGAAGCACGTGCTGTCCAGCAGGACAATGTCATCCACGTGAATACACTTCCAGGCGGCCAGCACCTTATCGGACTGCTCGAGACTGTCTACAATCAACATTACCATATAGGGCATAGCTTTCCTCCGCAGAAATAACAGGATTTACGGAATGATAGGATCAAGAATCCGTTTAATCCGTTGAATCCGTTGATGAATCTTGATGGAATCACCGGCGCGCGCTTTACTGCGGCGGCAACCCACGCGGGTCTTCATCCACCGGCACGACGTCTGCCGTGCGGATGGTCCAATCGAGCATCTGCGCTTCGAGCCGGGCGCGGGTGACGGCATAGGCCGGGTCGGCGTAGACGTTGCGCAGCTCACGCGGGTCGGCGCGCAGGTCGTAGAGTTCACTCACGCCGAGCGGACGGCGGACGAGTTTGTAGTCCAGGGTGCGCAGCATCACAGCGCGGCAGACGCTGGCGGGGCGCTCCTGCTGCTGGAGACCCTTGGGATAGTAGAGACTGGTCGCGTCGCGGAAGATGCCGGCGTTGCCGCGCCCCTCGAAAGCGTGCGGCTCGTGCGGATCGTAGCCGCCTTCGGCGTAGACGGCGCGCGTGGGATCGCCGGGCGCGCCGCCAAGCTGCGCCGCGAGCGATTGCGCGAAGTGCGTGTGCCGCGCCTCGACGCCCGCCAGTTCCAGCACGGTCGCCATGAGGTCGAAGAACTCCACCGGCTCATTGATGACGTGCCCCGCCTGGCTCCCCGGCGCACGGATGATCAGCGGCACGCGCGTCAACGTGTCGTCGAGCGCGCTCGGCCACTTTTCCACCAGGCCGTAGTCGCCGGCCCAGTCGCCATGATCGCTGGTCACGATGAGGCAGGTGTCGTCCGCCAGCCCGGTCTCATCCAGCGCGGCCAGCAGTTGACCGAGCATCCAGTCCACGTACCCGACCGAACCGAGGTAGACGGCCTGGATTTTGGCAAAGACCTCGGCGGGGACTTGATCGAGATGGCGATACTGCCGGATCAGGTCGAAATAATCGGGCTTGTCCGGCAGATCGGCGGGACGCAGCGGCGGGATGTCCGCCGGATTGATCATGTCGTGGTAGGGTTGCGGGCAGCCGTAGGGCGGATGCGGCATAGATAGCGGCAGGTACAGCACGAAGGGCGCGTCGCCGGGGCGCTGCGCGCGCAGGAAGTCAATGCCGGCCTGGACGCAGCGCATGTCGCCCGTCTCGTGCAGGCCGCCCTCAAACGGCGCGTGGAGGAAGCTGAAATAGCCCGGCACGCCCGGCGCGAAGGCGTTCGGCCCGGCGTGCCCGCCGCCGAAGTCCGCGAAGTGGTCCACCACGCCGGGGAAGTATTCCTGGCTGTACAGGTCGTTTTTGCCGTACCACTCGATGCGGTAGCCGGCTTCCTTGAGATAGCGGAACAGGCTCGGCTCGTGCGGGCGCAGCAGGTGCCAGAGCGTGCGATGTCCGGCGGTGTGCGGATACCAGCCCGTCATCAGGCTGCACCGCGAGGGAGAACAGACGGTGTGCTGAACGTGGCATTGGTCAAAGCGCACGCCCTCATCCGCCACCCGGTCGAAGTGCGGCGTCTGCGCCAGCGGATGGCCGTAACACGCCACGCTTTCAGCGCGTAATTCATCGGGGATAAAGAAAACAAAGTTCATTATAATTCCTGTTTTTATTAAAACTCTTTGCGCCTTTGCGCCTTTGCGTGAAACCCCCTCTTTTCAAGCGCGGGGCAAGGTCAACTCCACAACGACGCCCGGCGGCGGCGTGCGGTTGGTGATAGAGCAATCGCCCCCCACCCCCCACACCAACGTCGAAACCATCGTCAGGCCCAGGCCCAGCCCGGCGACTTCGCCGGTGAAGTGTTTTTCCGCTTGATAGTAGGGCGTCCAGACCTGCGCCAACTGCTCCGGCGACAGCGTGAGGCCGTCGTCCGCCACCCGCAGCGTCACCGAAGCGGCGTCGTCACACGCCACCGTCACCTCGATTTGCGGCGCGCGCCGTGGATGGAATTTTCTGGCATTTTCCAGCAATTCCGACACGATCAAGGCCATCGCGCGACGCGGCAGCACCGTCCGCAGGCTCACAGGGCAATCGGTATAAAAAACCGCCACCGGCGGCAGTTCCAACTCGGCGGCGGCCGCCGTCACCAACGCCGCGATGTTTGCCATATCAAACGCATCCCCGCCGGTAGCCAGCAGCGGCAGGTTGCGCGTGTATTGGACGATCTGAGCGATCTCTTTACGGAGGCGCTGGCTGCCGGCGTGCGCCACTTCAAACAACTCGGCAACGTCGGGATTCTCCATCTCCGTCCGATAATATTTCGCCAGCAAATCCAGATTCCCCGCGATATGCACCAACGGCGTCAAGAGCTTGTGGGTGACGCTGGCGTTGAAGCTGCGCATGTCACGCAGCGTGTTCATCCGGTCGGTCACGTCGCGCACGCGCACCATCCCGGCCATATCCGGCCCGGAGGGCAGATGCAGCACGTCCACTTGCAGCCAGAAGCTCCGGGCGGTCGGCGTCTCCGGGCGCACCAGGTAGCGCACCACGCCGGTAGGCGGCGGCTGCGGCCAGGTATCCCACGCCAGCGACGGCTCGCAGCGATAATGCCGGCGCGCTAAAGCCATAAACGAGGTCAGCACGTCCTCGGGCTTCTCCACCGGCAAGTCGAAGTAGAAGCAGGCGCGTGGGTTGGCGTAAAGGATGCGGTCCTCCTC
Organism: Anaerolineae bacterium; assembly: GCA_034429475.1. GTDB lineage: Bacteria > Chloroflexota > Anaerolineae > B4-G1 > SLSP01 > JAKQHY01. The sequence goes on along the minus strand of DAOUGD010000340.1, from coordinate 29,938 downwards.
ACTGACGACGAGGTAGCCCTCTTCGGCGTTGTCCACCACCCAGCGGAAGCGCACGCGCTCGACGAGCAGCCGCCGGTAGCGATTCAGGCGCATGATGCCCTCGATGCGCACTTTCAATTCCACGCGGTCAAACGGCTTGACGACAAAATCGTCGGCGCCGGCGGCTATCGCTTTCAGGCGCGATTCGCGGTCGGTCAGGGCCGTCAGCATGAGGATCGGCACCTCGGCCAGCACCTTGTGGGCGCGTAGCTTCTGGCAGACCTCAAGCCCGCTCATCCCCGGCATCATCACGTCCAGCAGGATCAAGTCAGGGACCAGCTTCACGGCCTGCGCCAACGCCTCCGGCCCGTTCTCGGCAAAATGCAACTGGTAGCCGTCCTCGTCCAGCAGCATTTCCAGCGTCTTCCGCGCGATTTCCTGATCGTCCACAATCAAAATCGTTCCTGCGTTAGTCACGGCGGCACTCCTCAAAACGAGTTGCGAGTTGCGAGTTAGGAGTTGCGAGTCAGGAGTTAGGAATTGCGAGTTTCCTCACTCCTCACTCTTAACTCCTCACTCCTCACTCCTCACTCCTCACTCCTATCTTCTTACGGTCTTGCCGGGCTGCCGTCGGGCCAGCGAGTCTGCGTCCAGCGTTCCACGGTATCCTCACAGGGATACTTGGCCGCCAGCGTCTCGTCAATGTCAATGCCCAGGCCGGGTTTGTCGTTGGGATACATGTAGCCGTTGCGGACTTCGGGCAGACCGGGGAACATCTCGTAGACGTGTTCCGGGAAGCGGCACCATTCCTGAATACCGAAGTTGGGCGCCCACAGGTCGAGGTGGAGGTTGGCGGCGTGTCCCACCGGTGACGTGTCGCCAGGGCCGTGCCAGGCCGTCTTGACGCCGTACAGGTTCGCAAAGAGCGCCACCGCCCGCGCCGGCGTGATGCCCCCCATCTGGCTGACGTGCATCCGCAGGTAGTCAATCAACCGTTCCTCGACCAACGGCTGCCACTCGTGCAGGCTGTTGAACAGCTCCCCCATCGCAATACGCGTGGCGCACTGCTGGCGGATGTGGCGGAAGTAGGCGATGTCCTCCGGAGCCAGATCGTCCTCCAGGAAGAACAGGTTGAACCGCTCCACGTCCTTCGCAAAGCGCACCGCATCAATCGGTTGCAACCGCTCGTGGACGTCGTGCAGCAGTTCGACTTCGTCGCCGACCTCAGCGCGGACGTGCTCCATCATCCGCAGCATGTTGCGGCAGTACGCGCGCGGATCGTAATACGCGCCGTCGAGCGCGCCCTCCGGCTTCGCCATTTGATCGCCGCGCCCGCCGTAGCCGCCCATCTGGATGCGGATGTAGCGATAGCCTTCGGCCATAAACTGCTTCACATTCTCGGTCACTTCTTCCGGCGAGCGCCCGTCGGCGTGGGTGTAGACCGCCGCGCCCTCGCGGCACTTGCCGCCGAGCAGGTCGTAAACGGGCATCCCGGCCAGCTTACCCTTGATGTCCCAGAGCGCCTGGTCAATGCCGGAGATGGCGTTGTTGAGCACCGGGCCGTTGCGCCAGTAGCTATGCACCATCGCCATCTGCCAGAATTCTTCGATGCGGGAAACGTCCCGCCCCAGCGCAAACGGGATCAGGTGCTTCTCCAACGCGGCGACGACCGCGTGAAAGCGCTGCGTGAACGTCGCGCAGCCCAAGCCGTACAGCCCCGGCTCCGAGGTGATCACTTTGACGATCACCAGCCGCGATCCGGACGGCTGCGTGAGAATGACTTTGACGTCTTGAATGGTGATGGGTTTCATAGATCATCCGCTCCTGTGACTATGGGATTAGGGAGTAGGAAGTAGGGAGTAAGGAGTAGGAATCCTTACTTCCTACTCCTTACTCCTTACTCCCGGCTCCATCCCCATTATGGCACAAAAAGCGCGGAAAGGCGAATTTTGCCGGCCGGCGGGTTCACCCGCCGGCTGATACGCAAAACCCGTTCCAATTGACAATATTACCGTTTCACGGTAATATCCGGCTATGATCAAGTCTTTCAAATCCAAAGAGACGGAAAAAGTATTCCAGCGCAGTTTCTCGCGCCAACTCCCACAGACGATTCAAAAGACTGCCTACCGTAAACTGGCCTTGTTACACTCTGCCAAAACCTTACGCGACTTGTTAGCGCCGCCGGCCAATTGCCTGGAAATGCTCCATGGAGACCGACAAGGCCAGCATAGCATCCGAATCAACGATCAATGGCGTATCTGTTTCGTCTGGCAAGATGGGGATGTGTATGAGGTTGAAATTGTAGATTATCACTGAGTGGAGGTGTAAAGATGAAAGAGACCAAAATTCCCCCGGTTCATCCGGGCGAAGTGTTACTTGAAGATTTTCTCAAACCGTTAGGCATCAGCCAGTATCAATTAGCCAAAGGGATGAAAGTTTACCCGCGCAAAATCAATGAAATTGTACTGGGAAAACGGAGCATTACGGCGGATACGGCCTTACGGTTGGGGCGCTATTTGGGGACGTCGGCAGAGTTTTGGATGAATTTACAGTCCCTATACGATTTGGAGAAGGCCCGCGACGCGACTGAGGAAAAAGTGATCCAAGAAATTATCCCCCTGGTGCAAGATGCCCGTGCGAGGGCAGCGGCATGAGCATGACGCCGCCTACTCCCGATGCCAATAGCCCCACCCTCTCCCTCACTATCGCCCGCCAACTGATCCTGCACGCCCAGGGACTCAACGGCGCCGCCCCGACGCTGCCGCCCGGCAAAGAGGGCGCGGCGCAGACCATTGAGCAGCTCGGCTACGTCCAGATTGACACCATCCACATCATCCAGCGCGCCCACCACCACACGCTCTGGACGCGCCTGCCGGACTACACGCCCAAAATGCTCGACGAGCTGCTCGCCGCCGACCGCCGCGTGTTCGAGTGGTGGACGCACGCCATGTCCTACATCCCGATGCGCGATTACCGCTACTACGCGCCGCGCATGGGGCGCCACGCCCTCTGGGGCCGCCAGCGCGAGTGGTACGACGCCCATTCGGACGTGATCGCGCACGTCAAAGACCGCATCCGCGCCGAAGGGCCGCTGGGGGCGGCGGACTTCGAGAAACCAAAAGCCTTCAACGGCGGCTGGTGGGATTGGAAGCCGGCCAAGCAGGCGCTCGAAATCCTCGCCTCGATGGGGGAACTGATGGTGACGCAGCGCCGCAACTTCCAGCGCATCTTCGATTTGACCGAGCGGGTGCTGCCCGCCGGTCTCGACACCACGCCGCCGGACGACGCCGACCAGCAGCGCTTCTACGTGCGTTTCGGGCTGAGAGGCCAGGGGATCGCGCGCGCGGACGACATCCCCTGGGCGCGCCGCAAGGCCGACCCCGCCGCGCTGCAAAGTCTGGTGGACGCGGGCGAGGTCACACCGTGCCGAGTGGAAGGGCTGGACGAGGACTACTACGCCCTGACCGCCGCGCTGGACAGTGTGACGCAGTCGCCCGCCGCCGCGCCCGCCCTGCACATCTTCTGCCCCTTCGACAACGCCATCATTGACCGCCGCCGTCTCAAGACGCTGTTCGGCGGCTTCGATTACACCCTGGAATGCTACCTCCCCGCCGCCAAGCGCAAATACGGCTACTTCGTCCTGCCCATCCTCTGGGGCGACCGCTTTGTGGCCCGGATGGACAGCAAGGCCGACCGCAAGGCCAAAACCTTCCTCGTCAAACGCCTGCTCTTCGAGCCGGACTTCGACGCCTACGACGCTGTGCTCCCGGCGCTCGCGGACAAACTCCGCGCCCTGGCCGCCTTCAACGGTTGCCAGCACGTCGCGGTCGAGGATGTGCAGCCGGAGAAGGTCAAGGCGGCGGTTGAGAGGACGCTAAACTGAGTCAACCAATCCATCGCCAGTTCAGAGCCTATTTATCATCTTCCAATGCGTAAAACACATCTCTTCTGAAAGACCAACGATTTCCAGGCGTAAGAAAATAGTCACCATGAATGTAAATACGAGTTGAATTCCCATCATAAACACTCAGATGCTTCAAAACTGCGTCGAAATTCGTCTGTTCCGTTGGCCATTGCCATTCGATAAGGCGAACTTCGCCCGGCGCAAGCTCGATTCGCGTTTCATAGGGGTGTGTATCCGACCAGCGTTCCTCGCCAGAAATAGACGGGGATTCTGCCCCTGGTAAGAGAGCTAATTCTACGATGTGTACATCCATAGCCGCAGCATCCCCCCCATCCAGCACGATCGGACTGTCGGAGATATTACGTATCTGCCACCGTACTTGCACCGTTTCACCGAATTGGTACTCCAGCTTATCCGTGCAAATCTGCAATTCCAGGTCGCCGGCAGAGCGCCGCTCTCCGGTACAGTAATCGCTCAACCTGTTTTGGGGCGGCACCGGGGTCGGTTCGTCGGGCAAGTACTCTACGCTGAGTGAAGTATCGCGCACGTCATCAGGTTTGAGACGTATGACGGCGTAGATCGTCATGAAAGCGCGATGCCCCCGGCCAACTGCAGTTGACTCCTCAAGATAAGCCTGTTCCGGAATCCAGCGCCCCTCAATCGTATAGGCTGCGCCCGCTTCAGTGGTGATCTGAGTGGCGGGCGCGGGAGACATATCAGTCCAAGTCCCGCCTACAAGTTGTAGCTCGAGCGCCGGTTTGTCACCGCCATCCAACGTCACCTTGCGGTTTCCCGTGTTGGTCAGTGTAAAACTGGCCCGGATAGCCTCCCCATAGCGATAACGACCTTTTTCGGCACACAGTGCGTATGTCAACGCGGTCTGATCTATTTTGTACTCGAAACACTGTGGGGGCGATGTTTTTGGCTCATGAGCGTTTAGTGAGAACAGGTACAACGCTGCTATTGCGGCCGAAAACAAATATCTGTATTTGATCGCCAAATAGGCCAATGCACCTACTAACAAACCTATCCCTATCCACTTACGCTTCACCTCCCTACCTCCCAATCCACATCAAATACACAACAAAAATGACGCCCATCCAGGCGTCTTTTTGGTCGTAGCCTCCGTGATGGCACAAAAAGCAGCCAGAGCAAGCGCTGAAGATCAATGCTCCTTTTGATCGGTCGGCTTGGGTTGTTTTTCCAGTTCATCAAAGATTGCCTGGAACTCCGGGGCATCGTACTTGCCATCGGCCCCACGCCTATTACCCAACAGCCAAGCTGCACTCCGCATATTAACCTCGAAAACACGTTTTTTTGAATAATCGTACAGGCCAAACACACGATGCCATGTGTAAAAAGCCACACTCCCGGCAACGAGTACTCCCCACTGTCCCCATAGCGGTAAATCAAAAAAAAGAATCCTGCCAATAGGGCTGCTTTATTGACTGCCTGGACCAGGCATTCCATTTTTCCACCATAGAATTTAGGCTGACAGGCAATAAAAAGCAAGAGAATCCCACACAACGCAGGAAGAAGCCGCAAAGCAATGGCTCCAGTTAAGGGAAAGTCAGGGTGCTTCGAAAATAACAGCCATAAGAGAGCGCCGGAAAGCAATATACTGAGAACCCCATCCAACCATCTATTGTGATTTGGTTTTAGACTGCGTCGAAGGGCATCGACCGCAAAGAGAAAAACTATTACAAAAAGAACGAGTATATATCCTGATAATTTCATTTAAGTAAGCTCTCGTTATTATCCAAAGTAAAATCACCCAAAAACATAATAAACTCAATTAATTGCATAACACTATCCTAACAGTGGTCACTCCTACGCAAGCCAGACCAATCAACAGATACAAAGTTCCTATCAATTTCGCCTGCTGACCTGTAAGGATATCTTTCTTAACAGGTAAAGCACATAGCGCCCCTATGAATCCTCCATAGACAGCACCTTTGTTAGAAATATCAAACAAGAATCCAATCCCCGCCCCCAATACTGCCCCCAATACCAGAAAGGAATGTAAAAGAGACATCCTTTGTCTGACCATTCCTTGATATATCATCGGACAAACTGCAAGGGCGACTAACAAAGCCTCCCATGGGGATACAGAACACACAAAGATCATCGCATACCTCCACTACTACAGTCGGCGGTCAGCCGTCGGCGGTCGCCCCTATCACGCCGCCGGCAGCGTAAAGCTCGCTACCGTCCCCGCCCCTTCCTCGCTTTCCAGCCACAACGCGCCGCCGTGCGCCTGGACGAGCGCCTGCGCAATCGCCAGGCCCAGGCCGCTGCCGCGCTCGCGCTCCCGGTCGCGGGCGCGCGCCTTGTCCGCCCGGTAGAAGCGCTCGCCGATGCGCGCCAGGTGCTCGGTGGGGATGCCCACCCCGGCGTCGCGCACCTGAACCAGTGCGTCGCCCTCCCGCGCGCCGATGGCGACGGTCACGTTGCCGCCCAGATGCGAGTATTTGAGGGCGTTATCGAGCAAATTGAGCAGCACCTGCGCGATCCGGTCGCGGTCGGCCCAGGCCAGCGGCGCGTCGGGCGTCACGTCCAGGCGCACCGTCAGGCCGCGCGCGTCGGCCTGCGATTGGAGGCGGGCCACGGTGACGCGGGCCAGTTCCGCCAGATCGAGCGGCTCGCGGTGCAGGTTCAACGCCTCAGAGTCGGCGCGGGTGAGCAGCAGCAGGTCGTTGACCAGCCGGATGAGGCGGTCGGTCTCGTCCTCCACCGTCGCCAGGAAGCCGTCGCGCACACTCGCGTCGTCCACCGCCCCGCCGCGCAGCGTCTCCACCATCCCCTTCACGGACGTGAGCGGCGTGCGCAACTCGTGGGAGACGTTGGCGACGAAGTCCGTCTGCATCTGCCGGGCGGCGCGCAGGCGGGCGGTCATATCGTTGAAGGCGCGGCTCAGGCGGCCCAGCTCGTCGCCAGAACGGACGGGCACGGCCACGTCGAAGCGACCCTGCGCCACCTCGCCCGCCGCCTCCGTGAGATGGCGCAGCGGGCGGGTGATGGCCCGCGAAAGCAGCAGCCCCACAATGCCGGAAAGCAGCAGCGCCACCGCCGTGGAACCAATCCAACGCAGCCGCAAGTCGCGCAGGACGATGGTAACGTCGCGCAGTGGTTGGCTCACGTAGACCACGCCCACCAGCTTGCCCTCCACCAGCGCGGGGAGCGCCAGCGACATCGTGAGGCCAGTGTATGTTTCCTCAGTGCGGCTCTTGTACTGCCCCTTGAGCGCGGACTGCACCAGCGGGTCGCCCGCGAGGGTTTCGGTGACGGTCACACCGGTCGAGTCCACCAGCACACCACCCGCCGTGTCCAGTACGCGGACGCGCGTCTCCAACTGCGTCCCCAGTTGCAGCGTCGTATCCGCGAGATAGCTCAAATCCAGGTTGCTCAGAGAAACGTCGGCAGGCGGGTTGAGATTCTGCGTCTGCACGGCGATGTTGCGCTCCACCCGCTGCTGGATCGTGTTGGAGAGCGCCGCCTGTTCCTCCACCTGCGGCCCCGCCGTCACCGCGCCGGGGATGAGCGTCTGCGCCGTAATCCGCGCCTGCGCCAGCAGACTTTGCTCCGTCGCATCGAGGAAATACCGTTCCAGCGACGTGAGCAGCACCCCCCCCGCCACCCCCATCGCCAGAATGATGAGGGCGAGGTGGGAGAAGAGTAGTTTAAGGCGTAGTGTGTTTAGCATACAAATCTATGGAATGGGTAATGGGTAATGAGTAATGAGAAATGAGTAATGAGTGTTGTGCAACGCTACGCTTTACTCATTACTCATTACTCATTACTTATTTCCAATTTCCAGCTTCAAGCATCCAACTTATACCCCACCCCACGCACGGTGGCAATGAGATCATCCTGCGGCGCGGCCTCGCGGAGTTTGGCGCGGAGGCGTTTGACGACGGCGTCCACGACGCGCAGGTCGCCCATGTAGTCGTAGCCCCACACGTCTTCGAGGAGCTGCTCGCGGGTGAAGACACGCCCGGCGGCGCGGGCCAACGTCAGCAGCACGGCGAACTCCAACGCGGTCAGGTCGAGCAGGACGGCGCCCAGCCGCGCCTCGTGGCGGGCCTCGTCCACGGTCAGCGCGCCGACGCGCACCACGTCGGCGGGGGAGGCGGGCGGCTGCGAGGCGCGGCGCAACACGTTCTTGACGCGCGCCAGCAGCTCGCGCACGCTGAACGGCTTGACCACGTAGTCGTCGGCGCCCAGCTCCAGGCCCAGCACGCGATCCACCTCCTCGTCGCGCGCGGTGAGCATGATGATCGGCACATCGCGCTCGCGGCGCACGAGCTTGCAGACCTCGACGCCGTCCAGTTTGGGCAGCATCAAGTCCAGAATGATCAGGTCGGGCAACTCGCGCCGCGCCAGGTCGAGCGCCTCCTGCCCATCCCGCGCCGCCACCACCTCATACTGCGCCTGCCGCAGGTTGTAGCGCAGCACTTCGATGATGGGCGGTTCGTCGTCAACGATTAAGATTTTGGCGGACATGATTCGTATTCCGTATTGCGTATTCTGTCAATAGTTTATAGGACACGGAAGAACACAGAAGAACACGGAGTTTTTAAATACAATCTTATCCGTTCCGTGTTCGTCCGTGTTGTTCCGTGTCCCGTTTTTGCGTTCGTAGTAGCGGCTTCAGTCGTCCAAAAGACTGCTGAAGCGGTGACTATGAACAGGTTTCTCGTCTAATGAGTATAGCTGAAGTTAAAGATGAGCCTGTGACAGGAATAAGACAAAATTGGTACAAATGGTTCAGATGTTGATTGATGCAAATACGCGCAAGATGAGACACACGCGAAGCAAAGGTGGTGAAGAACTGCCTTGCGACGTAGTATGGAGTAAACAAAATCAAAGGCGGCGCTGTAAACACCGCCTTCTCTTCTTTCACTTCCGCCGCCACACCCCTATCGCGCCTAGCGCCAGTAGGATACTTTCCAACAACCACAAGCCACCGCGCACAACGATGCTTTGCAGATGCACCGCCGTGGGCGCGTCGCCGCCCACGCTGGTATCCTTGAGCGTCCACATGCTAAACTGCCCGACGCCCGCGAGGATCACGCAGTGATGAGCCGGATCGGGGGTGGCGTCCATGTCTACCCATCTACTGCCGTTCCAGCGGAACATTTCCAGGTGATCTGCATCCAACGTCCCCAGTTCGTCAGCTGTATAACACAGGCTCAAGGTGACGGGCAGGCCCGCATCAAGCGTGCCGGTGAGGTGCCACGTGACTTTTATCTCGCCGGCGTCATACGTGCCACCGGGGTACGTGAGGTGCTTGGTAACGGTCATTGTACCGGCATCGTCCGCGCTGGGCGTGAGTCGCACCCACATCGGGCCGAAGCTGACGGGAATGCGGCCTTTGAAGCCTGACTTGATCACCTTATCGCCATCGCTGTACTGTCGCTCATACGCTCCAATATCAGGGGCGAGATCGGAGCGTGGATTGCCGTCCAGGTCGGTGGTCACACCCGCGTCCACTCCCGCGTCAACAGCCGCCGAATGGGGGCCGAGATGATAATCCCAGGCGGCGGGGTTCACAAAGGCCGGATCACCGATAAGACTTGTGTGGCTGATGATCGTACCTGCGCCGCCGATATCGGCCCCATTGTTGTACCATAGGGTATTTTCCAACGTGACCGTGCTGCCAGCCGTGACACTGATCCCGCCTCCACTGTGCCCGGCAAGGATAGTGTTGGTGAAGGCCAGTGCTATGTATGGCGCCACGTACACCCCCTGCCCGCTGCCGCGATTGTCCACAATAGTAGTGTGCAGCAAACGCCCCCTGTCTACAATTCGGGGATATTCCTCCCCGACCCACAGTCCGCTGCCTTCAGTATTGGCATGGTTGCCGGCTACCAGAGTGTTGATCAAATTGAAGGTATAGGTGTCATACACATGCATCCCCCCTCCTTGGCCGACAGCAGTTTGACTCAACGTGGCGGTGTTACTGATAATCATACCGTCCTGGAATGTGACAACGTCGCCCCACAGAGACAATCCTCCACCATGCCCCACACCTGAGACGCTGGCGGTATTGCTGGCGACTGTGTTGCCCCGAAATCTCGAATTATCATCTATATAGGCTAACAACAATCCGCCGCCGTAGCCCTCACCGGCGACGCTGGCAGTATTACCTTGCACAGTGTTGTTTACAAACGTAGTATCACTGTCGGATAAGTATAGTCCGCCGCCATAGCCCTCACCGGCGACGCTGGCAATATTGCCTTGCACCACATTCCCCTGGAGCGTGGCAGTGCTCTCGTACAGGTACAGCCCGCCGCCAGAACCGCCGTCAACACGGCTGGCAATGTTGCCCTGTATAATGTTATCCAGGAACGTGACATTGCTCTGGTCCATACGCAACCCGCCGCCACCGCCCCAGCCAATGGAACTGGCGATGTTATCCTGGATGATATTACCCTGGAACGTGGCGGTACTATATTGCAAATACAGTCCGCCGCCCGTGTGTTCGGCAATGTTACCCCGCACTATGTTGTTTACTAACGTGATATCGTCGCTATCCAAGTATAGTCCACCGCCGAAGTCACCGGCAGTGTTGCTGATAATAGTGTTGCCCAGGAACATAGCGCTACCACCCCAGAAGCAGAGCCCGCCACCGTAACCGCTGCGAACGACACCGGCAATATTGCTTTGCACCGTGTTGCTTATAAGTGCGATATCACTGGATTCTATAAATAACCCACCACAGCCCCCATAATCATAGCCACCAATGTTATCGAGGATGGTATTGTCTTCCAATGTGGCGCTACTTCCCAATAGAGCCAACCCACCGCCAACACCACTCCTGGAGTGGTTGAGGGGTTTGCTGGCAATGTTATCATAGATTATGCAGTGATTGATGGTAACGGTCGCGGTATAAATACACATCCCCCCACCGGCATCAGCATCACCTGACCAACCTAATGCCCTCAATCCGGTGGCGTCGCCGCCGGTGAAACGCAATCCCTCAAGAACAGGACTGATATCCCCAATAATGTAAACTACCCGCCCCTGCCCTTGCGCGTCCAGCGTGGTGGGCTGAGTCACAGGATAGGGTATGAGCCAATTGGTAGTCGTGTACCCACCGCGCACAGTTACAGTCTTGCTGATGTAGAGCACCTGCGCCAGACCGCCTCTGGTGTTCGTGCCGGTATATGTCCCGGCAGCCACACGGACTTCGTCACCCGCTTGCGCCTGATCCACGGCGTACTGCACCGTAGCACAAGGGACACCATCACTGCCGCAGCCGGGCAGATCAGCGCCGATGGTAGCCACGCGAATAATACCCGATCCTGTCTGGGACAAGACCGGCGTGGTACTGTCGCCCAGTAAATGCAAAAACAGAAATACAACCACGGCAGCTATACACAAGCTCCCTGCAATCCGAAGAGTGTGAGGGAATGATAATTGAGACACCGTAGATCGCTTCATTTTCAGTCCTCCAACTTGCTTTTTTAGAATACATAGTTAATTTTGCCAAAGTTGCACAACATAGAAACATTACTACAAACGGTGTCATTGTCAACCTAAAACACTGATTGATTGACGAAATTCAATGCGTTATCGTCGCATTTTGAAGCGGCATTTCTAGAGCGGATGCGCACCTATCGCCTCGCTGGTAAACTGCGCGCTAACCACCGCCAAGGAGCGGTTAAAATTCCGTCGTAGTGCTTGGCAGCGGGCCTTCGGTGTCATAGAGGCCGGCGAAGTCGTGGGCGGCGGCGTCCTCGCGGTAGTGCGCGCCGCGCGACTGCCGGTTGTGCCACGCCGACAGCGTCACAATCCAGGCGGCCTGCGCCATGTTGCGCAAGCCGATCAGGTTGTCGTTCAGGCGCGTCGAGCGGTAGAATTCGTCAATGATGCCCCACAGGTGGTTGAGTTCCTTGAGGGCGCGCGCCAGGCGAGGCGTGTTGCGCGCCAGCCCCACGTAGAGCCACATCACGTTTTGGATGTTGCGCGAGTCGCGGTAGACCAGCACCGGGTCGGCGGCGTCGCCCGTGCTCACGTCCTGCCAGGGCGGGATGGCGTCGGCGCTCACCAGCGCCAGGTCGGAGCGGGCGGCAATGTCGCGCCCGGCCCGGTCGCCCCATACCAGCCCCTCCAACAACGACGTGCTCGCCAGCCGGTTCGCGCCGTGGACGCCGGTACAGCTCACCTCGCCCACCGCGTACAGCCCTGAGAGGGTGGTGCGCCCCCACGCATCCACCTGCACGCCGCCGCAGAAGTAGTGCGCCGCCGGCACCACCGGGATCGGCGCGGTGGTGATGTCCACCCCGGCCTCAAGGCACGTCGCGTAGATGGTGGGGAAGCGCTCGCGGATGTGATCGGCGGGCATCACGCTTGCCAGGTCCAGCAGGACATGCGGGTAGCCGTGTTCCAGCAGCTCGTGGTGAATGGCGCGGGCCACCACGTCGCGCGGCGCGAGGTCGCCCCACTTGGGCGCGTACTCGTCCATAAAATGCCGTCCGTCGGGCGTGTAGAGCTTCGCGCCCTCCCCGCGCACCGCCTCGGAGATGAGGAAGTTGTCCGCGCCGGGCACGGCCAGCGTCGTCGGGTGGAACTGGATGTATTCCGCATTGATGACGCGCGCGCCGGCCCGGTAGGCCATTGCCAGCCCGTCGCCGCGCGCGCCGGGCGGATTGGTGGTGTGCCGGTAGATGCGCCCCACCCCGCCGGTCGCCAGCACCGTCGCCGGCGCCAGGAAGCGGATGATGCGGTCGTTGTGCCGATCCAGCACGTAAGCGCCGTGGCACGTGATCGGGCGGTACACCGCCAGCGGGTCGCGGCTGTGGTGCGATGAGGTGATCAGGTCCACGGCGGTGTGGCCCGGATACAGCGTGACGTTGGGCAGCGCCTTGAGGCGCGCCATCAGGGACGCTTCAATGGCCTGCCCGGTAGCGTCGCCCACGTGCAGGATGCGGAAGGTCGAATGGCCGCCCTCGCGGGTGAAGCGCAGCCGGCCATCAGGATGGCGGTCGAAAGGCGTGCCAACTTCGTCCAACAGCACCTGCTGCACCAATTCCGGGCCTTCTTCTGCCAACAACCGCACGGCGGACGGCAGGCTCAATCCGGCGCCGGCCCGCAAAGTGTCTTCCACCAGCAGGTCCACCGAATCCTCCGCGCCGCGCGCCACAATGCCGCCCTGCGCGTAGCGGGTGTTCGCTTCCTCCGGGTCGTATGTGCGCGTGACCAGCGCGATCTGCCGCTGCGAATCCCGCGCCAGCCGCAGCGCCGCCACCGCCCCGGCAATCCCGGAGCCGATGATGAGAACATCCGATTCAATAGGCATAATTGACTCCCCCGAAAATAACATGGATAGACAGGATGGACAGGATATGGTTTAAAAAATCCTGTCTATCCTGTCCATCCATGTTGAAATTCTTAATTCTACAACGCCAACATCCGCTCCAGCGCCACTTTCGCCCAGCGCGCGGTCTCCGGTTCCACGGTGACTTCATTGATCAGCTCGCCGCGCGTCAGCCCTTCCAGGACGGTCAGCAGGTTCTCCGGCGTGATCTGGCTCATCATGATGCAGTAGGGCGGCACGTCGGCCAGCGAGACGATGGTCTGCTCCGGGTGTTCCTGCTGCAAACGCGCGACGAGGCGACTTTCGGTGCCGATGGCCCACTGCGCCCCCGCCGGCGCGGCCTCAACCTGCCGGATGATGTACGCCGTCGAACCGGCGTCGTCGGCCAGGCGCACCACCTCCGCCTTGCACTCCGGGTGGACGATGACGCGGATGCCGGGATACTGCGCGCGCACCGCCGCCACCTGCTCCGGGCGGAAGCGCTGGTGGACGTTGCAGACGCCCGGCCAGAGGATCACCTTCGCCCGGCCGATGGCGTCGGCGGATGGCGTGCGGCGCGGATGCCACAGCAGCATCTCCTCCGGCGCGATCCCCAGCTTGAGCGCGGTGTTGCGCCCCAAGTGCTGGTCGGGGAAGAAGAAGACGCGGGGCCGCTGCGCCAGCGCCCAGCGCAAGACCCGGTCGGCGTTGCCGGACGTGCAGGAGAGGCCGCCATGCTCCCCGCAGAATGCCTTGAGGTCGGCGTCGGAGTTGACGTAGGTGATGGGTGTGATCTCCGCGTCGGCCCCGCCGTCCAGCGCAGCGTCGAGCGCGGCCCAGGCGTCCTCGACAAGCGCGCGCGTGGCCGTGTGCGCCAGGTAGCAGCCCGCCTCCATATCGGGGATCAGGACGTGCTGGCCCGGTTTGGCGAGGATGGCGGCGCTTTCCGCCATAAAATGCACGCCGCAGAAGACGATGTACTCGGCGTCGGTCTGCGCTGCCTGCCGCGAAAGCTCCAGCGAGTCGCCGCGAATGTCCGACAGCGCCACGATTTCGGCGCGTTGGTAGTGGTGGCCCAGGATGACCAGCCGCTTGCCCAACCGCGCCTTCGCCGCCCGGATGCGCGCGAGCACATCGCCCTCCCGATCTTCGCCTAGGGGATGAATCTTCATGCTCAAGTCCAGCGCCTTGACCGAGTGCGTGAGCGCGCCGGAAGAGATGTAGGCCACGCCGGTGTCGGCGATCTCGCGGAGGCGGGCCAGCGTCACCGTGCCGGACGCTTCCAGCGGGACGCGCCCCGCCGCCAGCGCGACGGCCTCGCGCATCGTCTCGTTATCCATATTATCGAGCAGGATGCGATCCAACGGCGGATTGATAGCAAGCGCCTGGCGCAGCTCGTCCAGGTCGCGCACTTCCACCTCAATGGGCAGGTCGGGGTAGGCCGCGCGGGCGCGCGCCACCGCCGGAGCGATGCCGCCCGCCGCGTCCACGTGGTTATCCTTCACCATCATCATGTCGAAGAGCGACATCCGGTGATTGACGCCGCCGCCCATCCGCACCGCGTACTTATCGAGCACGCGATAGCCCGGCAGCGTTTTGCGCGTGTCGAGGATGGTGGCGGACGTAGTCGCCACAGCCATCGTGTACGTGCGCGTCGCCGTCGCAATGCCCGACATCCGCATCAAGAAGTTGAGCACCAGACGCTCCGCCGCCAACAGCGACCGCGTCGGTCCCTCGGCCACCGCCACCAACTCATCCATCGTCACCTCCTGCCCATCGGAGACGTAGGTCGTGAAGGCGATGGTGGGATCCACACGGCGAAACACCGCTTCGACCACCGGCAGCCCGGCAATCACGCCCGGCTGCTTGGCGACGATGCGTCCCTGCGCCATCGCCGTCGCATCCAACGTCGCCAGACTCGTCGCGTCGCCAGGGCCGATGTCCTCGGCCACCGCCAGTTCGATCAGCGGCGCTGCCGCTGCCAACAAAACTTCCAATTCATGGCTCATCATAAACTCCTCAGATCGCTCAACGGATTGAACGGAAAAGTCGCTCGTCTATGGTCAAAAGTGTACCGAAGGTTGGAGAAACGTCAAACGGAGCGGCAGTCGTTAGTCGGCAGTCATTAGTCGGCAGTCGTTGACGTTTGACGTTTGCCGTTTGACGATATATAGTCACACTCATTGACGATCAAGGAGGAGGCATGGTGAAAATCACTGTTCTAGGGGCAGGGTTGGTCGGCAGCGCGATGATCAAGGATTTGGCGCAGGAGGCCGATTTCCGCGTGACGGCAGTAGATGTGAATCCCACGGCGTTGGAGGCATTGACAGCGGCGTTCCCCGTGCGGGGCATCTGCGCCGACGTGCGCGAGCCGGGGCAGGTGGCGGCGCTGGCGGCGGAGGCGGACCTGGTCATCTCCGCCGTTCCCGGTTTTATGGGGTTCGAGACGCTGCGACGCATCATCGAAGCCAGGAAAAATGTGGTGGACATTTCGTTCTTCCCCGAAGACGCCTTTCTGTTGGACGAGTTGGCGCAGGCGCAGGGCGTCACCGCCGTGGTGGATTGTGGCGTCGCCCCCGGCCTCTGCAACATCATCGCCGGGTACGTGAGCCGTCTGTTAACGCGCATGGAGCGTTACATCTGCTACGTGGGCGGGCTACCACTCGTCCGCAGGTGGCCCTACGAATACAAGGCCGTCTTTTCGCCGGCGGATGTGCTGGAGGAATACACGCGCCCGGCGCGCTTCGTCGAATACGGGCAGGAAGTGATCCGCCCGGCGCTCTCCGACCCCGAACTGCTGGACTTCCCCGGCGTGGGGACGCTGGAAGCCTTCAACACGGACGGCCTGCGCACCTTGCAGCGCACCCTGGACGCACCCTTCATGAAGGAGAAAACGCTGCGCTATCCCGGCCACCGGCACTTGATGCGCGTCTTCCGGGAGAGCGGCTTCTTCGACACCGAACCGCTGCTGGTTGACGGCGTCTCCGTGCGGCCTATCGCGCTCACGTCCAAGCTGCTCTTCGACCAGTGGCAGTTGCAGCCGGGCGAGGAAGACTTCACCGTAATGCAGGTGATCGTGGAGGGCGAACAGGATGGACGGCGTGTCCGCTACACGTATGACCTGCTGGATCGCTACGACCGCGAGATGCAGACCACCTCTATGGCGCGGACGACCGGCTACACCGCTACGATCATCGTCCGCCAGGTCTTGCGGGGGCAATTCGCGCAGAAGGGCATCTGCCCGCCGGAGTTTGTCGGGCGCACGCCGGGCTGCTACGCCGATCTGTTGGCCGGATACGCCCAACGGCGGATCACGTTGCGGGAAACTGTCGTGAATTTTTAGATCAATTTTTCACCGCGGAGTACGCAGAGCGCGCAAAGATTTCCTTATCTTCACGCAAAGGTGCTAAGTCCGCCAAGTTCCGTTCTTTACTTTGCGTCTTTGCGCCTTTGCGTGAAACAGTCTTGTATTTTCAGAGGAGGCTCACTAATGATTAAACTTTCTTTTGCTACGTTGGGATGTCCCAACTGGACGTTGCGCCAGATTGTGGAGAATGCCGCGCAGATGGGGTACGCGGCGGTGGACTTCCGCGGCGTGCTGGACACGCTGGACGTCACCGTGCGCCCGGAGTTCACGACGGAGCTGGCGGCAACCAAACGGTTGCTGGCCGATCACGGCGTCCTGGTATCGGGCATAGCAACGTCAGCGCGGTACGCGGTGGAGGACAAGGCCGAGTTGGAGAAGCAGTTCGACGAGACGCGGCGCAACATGGAGCTGGCGGCCAAACTGGATGCGCCCATCCTGCGCGTCTACGGCGGGCGTGTGCCTGAAGGTCACACCGTCGAGAGCATCCTGCCGCTGCTCGTCGCCAACTTGCGCGCCATCGGCGACGAGGCGGAGCAATTCGGCGTGACGCTGGCGTTGGAGACGCACGACGACTGGACCAACTCCACCGTCTTCGCCCGGCTGATGCGCGAGGTCGATCATCCGCGCGTGCGGGTGCTGTGGGATTTGCACCATCCCTTCCGCACCACCGGCGAGCCGCCGGAGTTGACGTACCGCAACCTCGCGCCGTACACCGTCAGCACGCACGTCAAGGATTCGGTCCCCACCGCCGACGGCAAGCACCAGTACGTCCTCCTCGGCGACGGCGACGTGCCGGTCAAAACGATGCTGGACATGCTCATCGCGGGGGGGTACACCGGCTACGCGATCCTGGAATGGGAGAAGCGGTGGATTCCCAACCTGCCGGAACCGGAAGTGGTGTTCCCACACTACGTGGCAAAGATGCGGGAGTGGTTTGGAGGGTAAAAAATGTTCGGGGGCGACTGAGTCGCCCCCGAAAGTTTTATGGATGTTGATACGTGCCCATCAGCTCGGTTTGGGCCAGGATGTGGCCCTCCATCGCTTTGAGCAACTGGGCTTTGGTCGCGCCGGCGGCCAAATCCAACTGGGTGTCCAGCGCGTACAGCTTGAAGTAATAGCGATGTGTGCTGTTTGGTGGGCACGGCCCGCCGTAACCGGATTTGGACCAACTGTTTTTGCCGCTGCGGCTGCCGTCGGAGAGTTCGGCGTCTGACGGGAAGGTTTCCGCCAGCTCTCGCGCGTCCGCCGGGATGTTGTAGAGCACCCAATGCACCCACGTTCCCACCGGGGCGTCGGGGTCGTCCATAATCAAGGCGAAACTCTGGGTTCCTTCTGGCGGCTTGACCCATTCCAGCGCGGGAGAAGTATCGTCGCCATCACAGGTATATTGGGCAGGGATGGCGTTCCCGTTGGCGAAGGCGGGGCTGGTCAACTGGAAGTCCGGCGTCGAGACCGAGCCGATGGGTTCGGACGACTTTGCGGCGCATCCGGCCAGCAAGATCAAGCTCAACAGCAACAAGGCACGATACATAGTTACTGCTCGGTGATCGTTATCGTCTTGATCAAATCCCCCGGCCGCGTCGCCGTCTGCGGGTCGCGGATGCTGAGAGACATCAGGACGTTCATCCCCTCCACCACTTTGCCAAACACGGCGTGCCGGTTATCCAGCCAGGGCGTCGCCGCAAAGGTGATGAAGAACTGGCTGCCGTTGGTGTTCGCGCCGGCGTTCGCCATAGAGAGCACGCCAGGGCCATCGTGCTTGAGGGTCGGGTGGAATTCGTCATTGAAGCGGTAGCCGGGACCGCCCCGCCCGCTGCCGGTGGGATCGCCGCCCTGGGCCATGAAGTTCTCGATGACCCGATGGAAGGTCGTGTTGTCGTAGAAGCCCTCCCGCGCCAGGAACACAAAGTTGTTGACGGTGTTAGGGACTTTGTCCGCGAACAGTTCCACCACAATATTGCCCTTCGCCGTCTCAAACGTCGCCGTGTACGACTTCGACGGGTCTATTTGCATGGCCGGGGCGGATTTATACATCCCATCGCGTGCTGCCGGATTCTGATTCATTGGATAACCTCCTTAAGGTTCTGATCTGTAAGTTTTTGATTTTTTAGATTTCGGGCGGTGGCCCGAAATCTAAAAACACATCCAAAATTCTTATTTCAACGCAGCGTCAATCGCAGCGCGTAGACCGCCCGATCCGACAACTTTGTTGCCGTTCACCATGAACGAGGGGGTGCCGGTGATGCCCCAATGCTCGCTGGCGTAAACAGCGGCATCGTCCACCGCCGTACGGTAGCGGTCATCGTCACGGCACGCGCCAAAAGACGCGAGGTCCAGGCCGATCTCCGTAGCGCTCTTGACTAAGTCGGCAGCGCCGTTCTTGAAGACAGCGTGCTCAAACGCGAAATACTGCCCCTGTTCCGCCGCGCACATCGCCGCTTCCAGGTATTCCTTCGAGGCGCTCCAATCGGGGCGGTTCCAGGTCATGTAGTAGCTCACGTACCGCACCTTGCCGGTCGCGACGTAGTCCTTAAGCACCCCCGCCAGTTCCGTCTGGTTGAAATTCTGGCAGTGCCCGCAGCCGATCTCGCTGAACTCGATCACCGTGACCGGCGCATCGGACGGGCCGAGGGTGGGCAGCCAACGCACGCCGGATGATGGGCCGGGGTACGCCGCCTTAGTTTCGCCGTCGTTATAAGGCTCCCCGCTGACATCAGAATACGTCTGCACCAACGCCGTGGGTTCGACCACTACAGCCAGCCCCGGCGATGGGGCTTGAGAAGTCGGCGCCTCTCCCTCTGTAATCTCAATCGTCTTGATTATGTCGCCTGGCTCGGTCGCCGCCTGGGGGTCGCGCAGGCTGATGGAGAGCAGCACCTCCAGCCCCCCTGTCACTTTGCCGAACACCGTGTGCGCCCCATCCAACCAGGGCGTCGCCACAAAGGTGATGAAGAACTGGCTGCCGTTGGTGTTGGCGCCGGCATTCGCCATCGAGAGCACGCCGGGGCCGTCATGCTTCAGGTCGGCGACGAATTCGTCGGCAAACTGATAGCCCGGCCCGCCCATCCCGGTGCCGGTGGGATCGCCGCCCTGCGCCATGAAGTCAGCGATGACGCGATGGAACATCGTATTATCATAGAAACCCTCGCGGGCCAGGAAGACAAAGTTGTTGACCGTGTTGGGGACTTTGTCCGCGAACAGTTGCACCTGAATGTCGCCCTTGCTGGTTTTGAACGTGGCGTAGTAAGATTTGGTGGGATCAATCACCATGGCCGGCGGGGAGTTGTACATCCCATTCCGCGCGGCCGGCTCGGAGGGCATCGGAACCTGACCGGGCTGCGTGTAAACGATGGGCGTTGCCGTAGGCAACACGGAAGTGTTGGTTTCCTCGATGCGGATCGTCTTGATGAGGTCGCCGGGCGTGGTAGCCGTCTGTGGATCGCGCAGGCTGATGGATTGCAGTACCTCCATCCCCTCCACCACTTTGCCGAACACCGTATGTTTCCCATCCAGCCAGGGGGTGGGCGCAAAGGTGATGAAGAACTGGCTGCCGTTAGTGTTCGTCCCGGAGTTCGCCATCGAGAGGATGCCGGCGCTGTCGTGCTTCAAATCCGGGTGAAATTCGTCAGCAAAGCGATAGCCCGGCCCACCCATCCCGGTGCCGGTGGGATCGCCGCCCTGCGCCATAAAGTCGGCAATCACGCGGTGAAACGTGGTGTTGTCATAAAAGCCTTCGCGGGCCAAGTAAACGAAGTTATTGACCGTGTTGGGGACTTTGTCGGCAAAGAGTTGAATTTTGATGTCGCCCTTTTCCGTCTCAAACGTCGCGATGTAAATCTTGGCGGGGTCAATCGCCATAGCCGGAGCTGCCGAGTACATATTATTGCGGGATGCAGCCTCCTCCGGCATAGTATCCGCCTTGCTCACCGGCGTCAACGTTGGCTTGGCATCCGCTGGCGTAACGTTCGGCTCACCGCTCTCAGCCTCATTGTAGCCATACAAGTCAGACGGCGTAGCTGTCGTCAGCTTATCCGCGCCCTTGCCCTGATTGAGCGTCAGCAGCAGCACGACCACCAGCGCCAGCACGACCGCCCCCCCCGCCAGCCACACCCACAGGTTTGAGCGACCGGTCTCCGCCCCACTCGCCGAACGTTGTGCTCCGGATTTGCGGGTTGATGATCCTTTCCGTTGTTTCTTCGACATACTTCCTCCCAGGCTCAGTTTGTCGCATTTTAACGCATTTTAGGGAATTAGGAAGTAGGGAGTAGGATAGAAGTTCTTTACTTACTTTGCGGCTTTGCGCCTTTGCGTGAAATCTGTGCCGGGTAGGCCGATAAGGAGGGCCAGGGGACCGGCCAGCAGCAGCCACATGGCGGTCTGAAGTCCCCAGAACTCCGCCGCCAGGCCCAGTCCCCAGGGAATCAGCGCCCCCACCAGGCCAAAGAGGTTGTCCACCGCCATCGCCACGCCGCTGCCCTCCGGCAGTGAGGCATAGGATTGCGCTTTGAGGATGGAATACCAGCCGGAGTTGAAGAAGCCCAGCAAGGCCAGCAGCACCAGTTTGAGGGGAAAAGAAGGCGTCAACAGGAAGCCGGTGAACAGGCCCAGCTCCAACACGGCGCTGACCCACAGATAGCGCAGGCCGGAGACGCGCTCCAACAGGGGGATGAGCAGCACGTCGCCCAACAGTCCCACCCCACTCCACACGGCCACCGCCGTCGCGGCCTGCGCCACAGAGACTCGACCCACATCCACCATGTAGAGCGCCAGATAGCCCAGCAATACGTCGAGCATCAAGTCGGAGAAGGCCAGCAGGATCAGCCAGCGCAAGACGGCGCCGCGCCGCAAAGCGCGCAACGCCTCTCCCACCCCAGCCTTGAAATCGGCCAGGGAGAGTTCACCGCCGCCGTTGGGAAAAGGGGCGCGCCAGGAAAGGGTCAACAATCCCACCGTGAGAACAGCGCTTCCCAAAAACAACGTGCGCCAACCGAGATGCAGCGCCATCGCAGCCCCCACCAGCAGCGGGCCGGCAACGACGCCCAAAGAACCGGCCAACGTCCAGCGCGCCATATTCTGTTCGCGGCGGTCGGGGGCGACGTCCATCAGCGTGGCCTGGGAAAGACTCACGAACGCGCCCGAAGCCGGGTTGAAGAGGGCGAAAGACAGCAGCAGCACGGCCACGTGATAGCTCACACCGGTCAGCAGCAGGCTCAGGGCGAACACCACGCCGCCGCCCAGGATCAACACGCGACGCTTCCACACGTCGCCGAGGATGCCCAACACCGGCTCCACCACGCTGGAAACGATGCCAGGCAGCGACATCAACAGGCCGATCTGGAAGTAGGTCAGCCCCAAGTCGTCCCGGATCAGGGGCCAGACAGCCTCGCGCACCCCGCCGACAAACTCATCCCAAAACTCAATGCACAGCAGAATGAGGACAAAAGCGCGCAGCGTGACTCGTGATTGACGCATAGAAACTCCTGTGACAACACTGTAGGGCGGAAAATCACTTCCGCCCTACAGGAATGGCCCTATCGCCAACCGCCCCTACCGCGCCGAAGCGACCTCCGCCGGGCTGCGCCGCGGACTGGGCAGTTGGGCGTACAGGGCGTCCAATTTGTTGTGGATGTGCGCGTTCGCCTGGGGCGCAGTCTCCGGCGTGAAAACGGTGAGGGAGGCTTCATAACAGGCGATGGCTTGCAAAAGGTTGGCATGAGAATCCAGCGTCGCCAACTGCTCGTAGACATGGCCCAGGTAGGCGTGCAACTGCGCATAAGCCGATGACAGAGGTTCCGCCGCCATCCCCCTGGCGGCCGCGTGGTAAGACAGCCACGCCTGTTGCAAATCGTTGGCGCAGTCATCTACCGAAAGTCCCGCGTAAGCAATCCCCATATAGATTTGAACCTGAGCATAAGCCTCTGGCGCCGTCGCCAGGGAGTAGACGCGCAGAGCCTCGCGATAACAACCGATGGCCTGCCACAAATGCTTTGCCGTAGACGTCCTGGCGGGTCCGCCGGGCAACTGGCTGTACGACAACCCCAGCGCGACCCAAATCTCGGCGTAACGTTGGGGAGTGGCTTCCAGGGTGTAGACGCACAAAGCCGCCCGATAGTGTTCGATGGCGCGGCGGGTATGCTCGCTATGAACTCGCCGCGATAACAGGGTATGGGCGCGCGCCAGGTCAATCTGAATTCGTGCGAATTCCGTTGGCGCCGTCTCGTAAGTGTAAAACTTCAGCGACGCCTCGTAACACACGATCATCGCGCGCAAGTGGAATTCCTGCGACTGCGGGTCGCGGTCGCCGTCCGAGGACAGCATGGCGTGAATGGCCCCAAGGTTGACCTGAATCCGCGCATACGCGGCAGGGGTTCTGTCCAACGTGTAAACGCGCAGCGCCTCTTGATAGTGGGTGATAGCGTGGCGCAAGTTTTTGTCACGAGGCCCCGTAGTAAGTTCGGAATAGGCATAGGCGAGGTTAGAACAGATGATCGCGTAAGACAGGGGCGCCGACTCGAGACAACAATACCGCAAAGCCTCTTCATAACAGGCGATGGCGCGCGGCAGGTACTCTTTTGACGAAGCGCCTATGTGCATATAGGCGTTGCCGAGGTTGTTCTGCACCATCGCGTAGTCCACCGGGAATGACTTGGGCGTAAAGTAATTCAACGCCTGGCGATAACAGGTAATGGCTTTTTGCACGCGCCCCACTGTGTCGCCGTCCGGCAAACGC
Organism: Anaerolineae bacterium; assembly: GCA_034429475.1. GTDB lineage: Bacteria > Chloroflexota > Anaerolineae > B4-G1 > SLSP01 > JAKQHY01. The sequence continues at coordinate 6,657 of DAOUGD010000340.1, read as the reverse complement.
ATGTAGGCAACGCCCAGGCTGTTAAACATCTCGGCGCGTAGGGCCTCGTGTTCCAATCGGTCGCACGCTGTCAGGCCAGACTCTAACCAGGCGACCTTCTGCGGCCACAGTTCGCGCCGTGTGTGATAGCTATCCATCACCGCGACCAGCTTGTAGATCAGACGCTTATAGCCCATCAAGACGGCGCTTTGCCAGAGGGCTTCCAGGTTGGGGTAGAGACGGTCGAGCATCGCCAACGCCGAGGCTCGCTCGACGCCAGACAGACGCGCCGCCTGTTCATAAACCAGGGGAAGGTAGTGCTGAGCCAGGATGTCAATCAGCGCTATATACCGCCGCCAGTGAGTGTAGGTGGGCCATATCTTCAGCAAGTACTGGCGCACGGCTTGATGGTAGACGTAGCCGCCGTCCCCGGCCGGTTGTATCACTTGCGCTGCCACCAACTGAATCAGATGCGTTGCTGCTGACAATTCATCCAACCCGGTCAACAACACCATCAGGCGCAAATCAAACCACGCAGGAATAGCGCATACTAATGCCGTCTCCAGAACCTCCGGCGGCAGCGCCATCAAAACGCTTTCTAACCACAGCCGCCCCAGGTCACCCGAGACCAGTACGCCATCACGCAGCTCTGATTGGGTATGGCCAACCCCTTGTTGCATCGCCCACCTCCTCGCTATAAACCACAATCACACCAATACCCGATCTTAAGTAATAAAATGGTTAGTTTAGTTCGATCATAGCGCAAAGATAGACTTTATGCAATAGGAAACAAGGACTAGTCAAGCAAAGAAATCACAAATGTACACACCCCATGATCCCAGACGCACGCCGTGCATGCACGCTGTGCGACCTTGTATATATCCCCCAGTCCGGCCCACTCCACAGCTTCTCGCAAAAAACCGATGGTGGCATAACATACGGTATGGCTGGTCTCCCGGCGCCCCCAGCACTCCGGGCAAGGGGTCGCCGAGAGAAGGAAAGCGGCATCTATTTCTTCAAGCATAATCCGGCTGTCACTCTGAAGTTCCCAGCCACGCACCACGGCCGGCAGCAGCTTCCTGAGCCGCGCCGCCGTAAGCTCCGCGTATACCGTGTTGTCCAACCCCACATCGGCTCCAAAACGCTGCTGCATCGCCCGGAATGTCATCCGACCGGCGCGCATAGCAACACCGCCACCGCCGTTAGGGCCATACGCCAGGATCAGCGCTTCGCTTATGGCTGAGAAATCGGCAAAGTCCACCGCGAGGACGTCATCATAAGGCGGCAATTGCTCCAGCCAATGGTCCAGCTTGGCCAATCGCAACAGCATTTTCAGTCCCCGGCCGAGCACTAACTCCCGCACCGCATCCAAATAAACGCGCGTTCTAAAATTCGATTGAAAGTATTTATTGTATTCCATAGCCTATGTATAGGTGATTGATTATACCAACAGCCGCTCTTCTCCCACGGCTAATGGCAGAGTAAACACAAAGGTGCTTCCCACCCCGACCTCGCTTTTGACCCCCACTCGCCCTCCCAGGCGCTCGACGATACGCTTGACGATGGACAATCCCAGGCCATGCCCACGCAATTTGGTTTGGTTCAATTGCGTGAAAGCGTTAAACACATTCGGTACCCGGTCGGCCACGATGCCGCTGCCAAAATCGCGCACCCAAAAATAGGCCACGGCGCGGCCTTGCAGCGCCGATTTGGAAGGGAACAGGGTACCGGTCTGAGACGTAAGCCGCCATTCGTCTTCTTCAAGCGGCGGCCAGTAAACGCCCTCCAACATTCCCTCCGATAACGTCCACCCTAATTCCACCACAGGCGATTCGCCACCGTACTTGATGGCGTTGCTCAAGTAGTTGAGCCAAACCTCGGTAAGCCACGGCGCATGTCCCAGAGGCGTCGGCCAGTCAGGCGCCGGGACAACCTGCGCCTGACGCTCTTTGATGGTGTACTCCATGCGCCGCAGCACGTCGTTGACCACGGTCTCCATGTCTAGCGGGGCTATCTCAACATGTTCCTGACGCGCGCGGGCGAGGGCCAATAGTTCATCAATCAAGTTGTTCATATCCTTGGCGACCTGCACGATTGTAAGTAAATCTTTGCGTGCTTCGGCCGGCGAAATGGTCTCGTAGTCCACGTACAGGATCTCAGCGTACCCCATGATAGGACTCAGCAAGTGGCGTAAGTCATGGGCGACCGTATGCGAAAAGCGCTCCAAATCCGCGTTGATGAGCTGTAGCTGGTAATTGAGCCGCCGCATCTCCATCAGATCGTCAAAGCGCGCCCGCGCAATGATGATGGCCCGTTCCAACTGCCGAGCGTCGGGCGGCTTGACCATGTAGGCGGCAATGCCCGCCGCCGCCGCGCGCTCCACCAGGCTTAAAGCCTCATACGCGGTCAGGATGATGATGGGCGTGGGGCAAACACGCTGAATGATGAGGCTGGCCTCGATCCCATCCATATCAGGGATCGCCACATCCATCAACACCACGTCAGGCTTCAAGATCTGGGTCATCTCGATCGCTTCCTGACCACTGTGCGCCTCGCCGGAAACCGTATAGCCGCGCTCCGTCAACAAGCTACGGACCATCTTCGCCATCAAGAAATCATCCTCAGCGATCAGCACTCGGACTTTTTGCGATTCTGTCATATCCCCCCTTGCTGCCGAAAAAGCACGCGACACATTCCCCTATATTCTACTCACCTATCCGATAACGCAAAGGGAGTATGGCAAACGGCCCAAAGTCTTATCATTTTCCCGGCGCATGGTACGGTGCGGCGGACGGCTAAAGCCGTTATTTTTAGGATGTTTTGTGGTGACGGCTACCGCCCGTCACCACAAAACATCTTTTTTACCGGCGGCTTCAGCCGCAACACCACTCTGGTAGGCGTAGCCTGACGAGAATGATAAAGCCCTGGCAAACGGCCCTGCTGTTAAGGTAGAAAAGAGAGGAAAATGCCCTTGCCACAACCGTGAACTTCTCTTTTACCGCGCCGCCCGCAGCGTGAACGAGAACGTACTCCCCACGCCCTCCGTACTTTCCACCCAGATGCGCCCGCCGTGCCCCTGGACAATGTGCTTGGCAATCGCCAGCCCCAGGCCGGCGCCCCCCTCAGCACGCGCTCGATCTACCTTGTAAAACCGTTCGAAGATGCGCGACACGTCGGCGGCGGGGATACCCACGCCGGTGTCTGTCACCGAGAGGGTCACCCACCCTGGCTCGTTCACCTGCGCGGTCAGGGTGATCGCGCCGCCCGTGGGGGTAAACTTGATCGCGTTGTGGAGCAGGTTGCCGAGCACTTGATGAATCCGCGGCACGTCAGCATAGATGTGCGGCAGCCCTTCCGCGAGCGCCACCGTCAGCCGCACGCCCTTGCGCTCGGCCTGCGGCGCCAGCCGCTCTACCGGCGACTGCACCAGCGCCGACACCTCCGCCGGCCGCGCCTCCAGGGGTATCTTGCCCGACTCAATGCGCGACAGTTCCAGCAGTTCCTCCACCATCTGCGTCAGCACCCCCAGTTCGTTTTCCATGTGGGAAAGAAAGCGCCGGGCCGCCGGCGGGTCCTCCAAGGCCCCATCCCGCAGGGTCTCTACCACCGATATCAACGAGGCCAACGGCGTACGCAACTCGTGGGAGATGTTGCTGATGAAATCGCGCCGCACCGTCTCCAATCGCCGCACCCGCGTCAAATCTTGCAAACTGACGAGGATACGCGGTGGTTCCAGTTTTGGAAGCGGCGTCATGATAACCTGTAGGAAGTTGCGATGCAGGAGCGTTTCCACCGTCGCCATTTGCTCCGCGCCGGTTTCCACACAGTGTTCCCACAGTTCGATCAATTCGTGGTTGTGAGCCACCTGCGCAAAGGTGCGCCCGGTCAGGGACGTCACTTCTTCCTGTAAAATCCGTCCCGCCGCCGCATTGATCAGCAACACCTGGCCGGCATCATCGGTAATGATGACGCCGCCGGCCATCGTGTCAAGCACTGCCGACAACTGCTCGCGCTCTTCGGTCAGCCGCGTCATCTTGTCGTGCAACTGGTCGGCCATGACGTTGAAGGCGCGCGTCAGACGGGCCACCTCGTCGTGCGTGGTCGGCAGCAGGCGCGCACTCAAGTCGCCCCCGGCCACCCGCGTCACCACCGCCGTCAACTGCTCTACCGGTCGAATGGTGCGCGCAGCAATGTAGAAAGCCAGCAAACTGGCCATACCGGCAATGACCAGCCCCACTCCCGCTATCGTCCGGCTCAGCCGCGCCACGTTAGCCTGAATCTCCGCAAAAGGCAGCGCTGTCCGCACGAAGCCGCGCAGCGCCCCCTCCTCACGCACCGCGACGGCGGCGTACATCACGTCCTGTTGCAAGGTCTCGCTGAAACGCATCGCGATACCTGCCCCCTGCCGCGTGGCCTGCTGCACTTCCAGGCGGTAGAGATGGTTATCCAACTGTCCCAACTCGGCGTTGGATTCTGCCAGCACGGTGCCCTCCGCCATAATGACCGTGACTCGTTCGCCGGAAGTGGCCGCCCACATCGTCGCCAACGCCTGCAATGCCGCCAAGTCGGATGCGGTTCCCCCAGGCAAATGCGGGCGCACCTGCTCGGCCAACAGACGTGCGTCGGTGAGCAAATGCGTCTCTAAATCCGTCAGACGGGCCTGCCGCACTGCCCCCGAAAGATACAATGTCAGTCCCGCCGTCGTCATCAAGATGATGACGATGTACGGGATCACAATGCGCCAGCGCAATGAAATAAACATATCGTTACCCCTCAAACCGATAGCCCGCGCCGCGCACGGTCACGAGACGCACCGGGTCGGCCGGGTCAACTTCCAGTTTCTCGCGCAGCCAACGCACATGAACATCCACGGTGCGGCTGCCCCCGTTGAAATCCCAACCCCACACCTCTTCTAGCAGGCGATCGCGAGAGAGCGCCCTCCCGCGATGCTGCGCCAGATACACCAGCAGTTCGTACTCTTTAGGTTTGAGCGCCAACGGCTCGCCGCGCAAATACGCCTCGTGGCGCTCCAGATCGAGCGTCAAATCAGCGAAGTGCATCTGCTGCGCCGACGTCGGCGTCTCCGAGGCGAACTCCTCCCGCAGCAGCCGCACGCGCCGCAACTGTGCTTTGATCCGCGCCAGCAGTTCCCGCATACTAAACGGCTTGATCAGATAATCGTCCGCGCCGACTTCCAACCCCACCACCTTGTCCACCTCATCTGTGCGCGCGGTGAGCATGATGATCGGTACCCGCATCTCCTGGCGCAGCAGCCGGCACACCTCAAATCCGTCCAACTTGGGCAGCATCACGTCGAGCAAGATCAAATCCGGCAGCACCTGCCGCGCCATCTCTATCGCCTGCCGTCCATCCGCCGCCGCGCTGACCGCATACCCCTGCTTGACCAGGTTATACGTCAGCGTCTCCCGCAGCACCAGATCATCCTCCACCACCAAAATCTTCTCCGCCATCCCGCCTATCTCCTAACGCCGCACTCGCTACACCGCACTCCGGTAATGCGCCTCCGGCAGTTCCCGCAGCCGCGCCGCCGCCTGCTCCGCCGTGATGTCGCGCTGCGCCTCGCCGAGCATCTCGAAGCCCACCATAAACTTGCGCACCGTCGCCGACCGCAGCAGCGGCGGATAGAAGTGCGCGTGCAACTGCCAATGGCCGATGTCGCCAGGGTCTTCCCCTGTCGGCGCGCCATGCCAGCCCATCGAATAGGGAAACGACGTTTCAAACAGGTTGTCGTAGCGGACCAGCAACCGTTTGAGGATATCCGCCAGCGCGTCGCGCTCCGCATCCACCAGCTCCGGCAGTCGCAGGATGTGGCGGCGCGGCAGCAACAGTGTCTCATACGGCCAGACCGCCCAATACGGCACAACCGCCAGCCAGTGCGCGTTCTCCACCACCACCCGGCGTTGCAAGGAGGTTTCCAGTCCTACATAATCCAGCAACAAAGGCGCGCTGTGTTCCTCAAAATAGGCGCGTTGCTGACGATCTTCCTTCGCCGGCTCGTTGGGCAACGAGGTCAACGCCCAAACTTGGCCGTGCGGGTGCGGGTTCGACGCCCCCATCAGCGCGCCGCGATTCTCGAAGACCTGCACCCACCGATAGGTCTCCCCCAACTCCTCGACCTGCGCGGCCCACAGATCTATCACAGTGCGGATGTCGGCCACGGCCATCTCCGCCAGCGTCAAATCGTGGCGCGGCGAAAAACACAGCACGCGGCTGGTTCCGCGAACCGACTCTGTGCGTAACAGCGGATTCCGGCTCGACTCCGCCTCCGGCGTATGCGGCAGCACCGCCGCAAAGTCATTAACGAACACAAAGGTGCTTTCGTAGGCGGGATTGTGCTCGCCGTTGGCGCGGATGTTGCCAGGGCACAGATAACAGTTGGGATCGTAGGCTGGGCGCACTTCCGGCGCGGCGTGTTCTACCTGGCCCTTCCACGGGCGCTTGGTGCGATGGGGAGACACCAGCACCCATTCGCCCGTCAGCGCATTATACCGTCGGTGCGGATGTTCGGTAGGATCAAAGGTGCTCATCGGAAACCTCCTCAAGAAAGTCTCAAGTCCAAAGTTCAAGGTCTAAAGTCTTCGTCCCTATTATAACGGCAACTGAAAGAGATGCACATTAACTGAAATCCACCGGTAAAAGGGGTTTTGCGATTGCGGG
>DAOUGD010000339.1:0-11642 GCA_034429475.1 Anaerolineae bacterium | reverse complement strand
CGCGCCGCTAGCGTTCATCCTGAGCCACGATCGAACTCTCCGCTCGATTCCCTCCCCCACAGGGGAGAACTCTGTTCCTCTCTACTGACCTCGCCTTTCCTGTCACTCTTCAAATGTTAAGGTGCTCTAGTGTCGGCAATCACTTACAGGATTTGCCTGTCACCTCAGCGCGTCGTAGTTTAGCATACTTCGCTTCTTTGTCAAGGAACCTGCGTTTTCTACTACGCTTGGTTTCTACTGCTCTTGCGCTCGGTTTTCGCTTCTGCTTCTGCTTGGCTATCCCCACGCGCAAGGCAGGATTCTACCAGTGTTCATTTCTTTGTCAAGGGGCAAAGAGCAATGTCTCGCCATCCAAAACCCCAATGAATCGGCGTAAGTCCGCCACGCTCACCCGCGCCAAATAGGCGCGATAGGCCGCCGTTTCATCCAGCAAAGCTTGGAGCTGCGTACCGATCTGATCCAGGGTCGAAACAGGATGTTGTTCACCGGCGGTCACTTGTAAATCGCCACCTTCATCCTGCAAAATTTGGATGAAGCCCCGCGCTTCCAACCACGTCAATCCCAGACGCACCGTCGCTTCACGATGCCCCATCAATCCAGCCAATGTAGCTACCTGAAGCTCCCCAGCGCGGTTGTGCAAAGCATGTTTGACCAATCCAATCAAGAACTTCAAAAATGCCTCGGCAGTAGATAAGCCGGGATCTATTTGAAATAAGTATAGGGTGTCCGGCGCGACTATTTCAAAGGCTCGACTCAATTCCTCTGGGCCGGGCGGAAGTGTCCACATCGCCAGCACGGACGCCGGCTGAAGTTCGTAGCGAGTCTTGCCGGATACACCCTCCGCAGAACCTTCGCACCAGATTTGAACATCCTTGCGTTCCAATAGCGGTTTAACTAAGGTGGCGGGACGCGGCTCGCGGCGATAATCTACGATCTGCAACTGCCGCGCGGGCGCGGGTTCCGGCGCAGTCACGGAGACGATGGCACGCGCCGCTTCCCAGACAATTTGTAACTGCGGTTCGCCCCGATAGGTGTTGACCCGAATGGAGTAGGCTAAATCGAATGCCCCATCCGGCAAGGCGGCGTTGTCCCAATGCCACCAAACCACTTGTTGGGCGTCGCCGTAGGCATCTTCCACTGTACTCAGAAGGTGACGTCCCTCCCGCCCCAGTGAACGGCTGCCTGAAATGGTAAGGTTCTGCGTCGCCAGGAGGGGACGCGGGTTGCCGGAGCCAAAAGGAGCGAGTCGCTCCAATTGTGCCACAAGTTCCAACGATAGCGCCGACAATGGCACGTAACTGTCCACCGTCAGTACGGACGGCGCGGAAATTTTGCTCAGTTGGGCGGCGACGCTCTCAGAGAGACGCCGTTGAAAAGTAGGGAGGTTTTCCGGCAGAAGGGATACCCCCGCCGCCATTGCGTGCCCGCCGAAGCTCAACAGTAACTCCTGATGCGCGGCGATGGCGTCGGTGATATGGCAACCCTCCACCGAGCGCGCCGAGCCGCGCGCCGGGCCGTCGGCAGGGGTGTTCAGCAGGATGACGGGGCGCTGATAGAGGTCCACCAGCCGGTTGGCGACGACGCCCACCACGCCGGTCGGCCACGTGGCATGGCCAAGCACCAACGCAGCGCTATCCAATAACGCCGGATTCTCTTCCAGTTGCGCTTGCGCGGCGGCGAAAACTTGATCGCACAGCAGCTTGCGCCGCGCGTTGTGCGCTTCGAGCTGCGACGCCAGGATGCGGGCGCGGGTCAGGTCGGTGGTGGTGAGGAATTCGACGATGACGTTGGCGTCATCCAGGCGGCCCAGGGCGTTGAGGCGCGGTCCCAGCCCAAAGCCGATGTCCTCTTCGCTCACACGCGCCGGGACGAGGTTGGCCCAGCGCATCAGTTCTTGCAGGCCGAGGCGCGAGGTGGTGCGCAGCGCGCGCAGCCCTCGTTGGAGCAAATAACGCGCATCCCCGGATAGTTCCGCGACATCCGCCACGAGGCCCAGGGCGACCAGATCGAGGTATTGCGCCGCGTCGTCGGGACGGCCCGCCCAGGCATAGAGGGCTTCGGTCAGTTTGTAGGCCACACCGACGCCGGGCAGCGTACCCAACGGATGCCCCGCCGGGAGCAGATGCGGATTGACGATGGCGTGCGCCTGCGGGAGTTCCGGCGGCAGTTCGTGATGGTCGGTGATGACGACGGACACGCCGCGCGCGTTGGCGTAGGCGACGGCTTCGTGCGCGTCAATGCCGGTGTCGCAGGTGAGCAGAACCCGCACACCCTTGTCCAGTTCCGGCTGGAGGAAGGGAACTTTGACGCCGTGCGACTCAGTCTCACGCACCGGGATGTGGTAGATCACGTCGGCGCCGAGGTCGCGCAGCGCGGCGACGAGCAGGGTGGTCGAAGTCTGACCGTCCACGTCGAAGTCGCCCCAGACGCAGAGGCGCTCTTTGTGGCGGATGGCGGCAGTGACGCGCGCGACCGCTTCCGCCATGCCGGGCATGGCATCCGGCGGCGATGGGTTGTAGGCATCGGGATCGAGGAAGGCGCGGGCGGCAGCGACATCCGTGATGCCGCGCCGCGCCAGCAGCTCGGCCACCAGCGGATGACCGCCGACAAAGTCGCGCAGGTCGGCGGGAACGGTTACGGGTTGGGGATCAAGCCAATATCTCATAACTTAAACACTTTTCGCAAACTGCTACATCTCCAAAACCTATCTGGCAGAACCACAAGTGGGTGGGCACTAAACAGGTATGGCTAGTTTTATGCACCCATCAAGTCGCTTGCTTATCTATTTGGTTCCATACCTTGATCGTTGCAACCACATCTTGGAATATGTGCATACTTACGGCCATGACTATACTATCTGTCCAGATAGTCACACCTATGGCAACAATAGCAAACAAAAAGTGAAAAACAAGCAAAGAGCGTCCCTGATATAGATGAACAAGCACAGACAGAAAAGCGGAGAGTAACGCACAGACAAGGAATGCGTTGGTCTTTTCACCCAACAAAAGAACAAGGTAGCCTCTGTATACCAATTCCTCGGCGACGACACCGATGATAAGCGCGACCACGAAACCAAGACGTTCCCACACTGCTTGATACCCTGAAACTAAACGGTGCAAAGGCTGGTTGTCAATTTCCTTTTTCCCTCGGATTATTCTATTCCCTGCCACATATAGAAGCATAAAGCCGCTAAGAATAACTATGCCCCTCAGCGAATAGTCAATGAAATCGTCTACTGTTAGCCGCCGAAGCCCAATGGCCGCTAACCCATTGGGCTGATTCAAAGCAATGTAGCACATGAAACAAATAATCAAGAAAGAATAAAGAAATCCGTCGGACCATCTCAGAAAAGCAGGATAGTTGTCAGACGAACCGAATTCAGGGTACTTCAAACGAAAGATACTTCCGAATACATTGCCAATAATGATAACAGTAACAATTAGGATCTCCAGGATAAATTGACTATTGAGACTGAACATCAAACTTGAGAGGTATTTGTCTTGCAGTAGCAATAAGGGGGTACAGGAACATAGGCTAAGCAAAGTTACTCCAACAGCAATGACCAGCCATACAAGTTCCATACGAGAGGGTTTTCCGGGCATGTGACACTCCTAAATCTGATGAGTTAATCTGTGCTGATCAGGAAGCTGCGCCACAAAGTCATCAGCCGTCAGAGACAACGCACTGACGGCTGATGGAATGGCACTATTTCAGCACTTACTTTGCCTTGCCCTGGTTGGCGACGGCCTGCTGCGCGGCTTTGACGGTTTCTTCATCCGCCAGATAGTAATGGGTCAGCGGCTTCAGGTCAGCGTCCAGTTCATAGACCAGCGGGATGCCGGTGGGGATGTTGAGGCCGACGATTTCGTCATCGGGGATGTTGTCCAGGTATTTGACCAGCGCACGCAGGCTGTTGCCGTGTGCGGCGACGATGACGCGCTGCCCCGATTTGACGACGGGGGCCAACGTTTCGTGCCAGTAAGGCAGGAAGCGCGCGACGGTATCTTTCAGGCACTCAGTCAGCGGCACATCCTGCGGCGCAAGACCCTGATAGCGCCGGTCGTGGCCGGGCCAGCGCTCATCCGATTTTTCGAGCGCGGGCGGGGGGGTGTCGTAGCTGCGCCGCCAGATGAGGACTTGCTCATCGCCGTATTTGGCCGCCGTCTGCGCCTTGTTCAACCCTTGCAGCGCGCCGTAATGCCGCTCGTTCAACTGCCAGGCGCAGTGGACGGGAATCCACATCAGATCCATTTCATCCATGACAATCCACAGCGTGCGGATCGCCCGCTTGAGCACCGACGTAAAGGCCACGTCAAAGGTGTAACCCTGTTCACGGAGCGTTTTGCCGGCAACGTGGGCTTCCTGAACGCCCTTTTCTGAGAGGTCAACATCCGTCCAACCGGTGAACAGGTTGGCCTTGTTCCATTCACTTTCGCCGTGGCGAATCAAAACCAGTTTGTACATACTCATTTCTCCCTTGGTGTTAAGATTTTCAAAAATTCAATAGTAACAATCTCATCATTTTTCACAACGAGGCCTCAGGGCCGAATTCCAGAATATTTCCGGGCCGTGGTTTCCTTGTTCGCTTCTGGTCATATTTTTCCCAGTGTACCGCTTCTTCAAGATACTTCGTTCTTGGCGGCTTCTCTTCATCGGGATACCCCACATAGAGCATCCCCACCGCTTCTATGTTTTCCGGTATTTCCAATTGCGCCTTGACTTTCCCCCGGTCAAACCCGCCAATGCAGACGGTTCCCAGCCCCAGAGCGGGGGCGGCGATCATAATGTTTTCCATCGCGCAAGCGCAATCCACGATTCCATAGCCCTTCCAGGGTATAAACTCGTTACTCCCACAGATAACAAGGACCACGCTTGGATTATACCCTGCATACTGGGCTATACCTTCCTGTATCGCCCTGATGCTTTCTTTATCCTCGATAATGATGAAATCCCAGGGTTGGATGTTACAGGCTGACGGCGCGGCCATCGCTGCTTTCAATAACGTCTCGAGTTTGGCTCTTTCAACCGGTTTGTCCTGAACAAACTTGCGTATGCTTCTTCTTGCGTAGATTGCATTGAGAATAGGCTCTTCAGAAGATTTCATTGGTTATACTCCTTTTTGACTATTTTTGTGTGCGATGGCGCGTTTGTGTAACGGCCTGGTTCAGCCACGGTGGGCTTTTGCTTCAATGCAAGTGCTCCAGATCATTCAAATCTTTATGTCTACCACTGGCTTTCTTATTGATCTTCAAATCCTCCAGCCCAATAATGCTCACTTCCACACCATCGAGTTCATCCACCACCCGCGCTGTATAACATGCATCAAAACTGACCCCGGAAATACTGGTGACTACTTCAATGCACATAGGCGCTATCCCCATCTGCACAATGCTTTTCTCTTTCAGGAATAATTCGACCGATAGCTCTGGATAGTCAAACCCAAACTCACGTAAAGCCGCCACCAGCCGCTCCGCATTGTCGGGTTGGATAGCTACCCACACATCTATATCTCCGGTGGCCCGGGGATAACCGTGATAGCCCACAGCATAGCCGCCTATCAGTAAATATTTAACTTCCTTGTCTTTCAGTAATTGTAAGAATTCTTTGAAGTCGGGAGGTAGCGCTACGTCCATAATTGATCCGCCTTAGTCTTTCCATGTGTTGTAAGCGTTCATACGGCAACCGCGCTAACCAATAGCGCTGTTCTTCGGAGGATTCAAAGTCAGACCTGACCGAAAAAGCTTTTCGGTCTACCGTTAAAGCAACCTCACTAACCGTCATTTTCTTTCCTCAATATCTTCTCGTTACACACTATCTATGACAGCGACATTTCTTTTGCCAAAGATGCCGTGAAGCCGCCTAACTATTCTGCATCACCTGCGCGCAGGTGCGACGCAGCGCAGTAATATCCGAGTGAAAATGCACTGCATCGGTCGGTATAATCAACCTACTTACATCACGTAACCCTTGCTGTATTACCCCAAGTGCAGATCTACTCCATCAACTCAAAACTCCAGTTGTATTCCTCAACTTCATCCGTACTGCGCACAAAGGTCACATTCACGCTATGTTCTCCAAGCCTATCCAAAGGGCTGGCAACACACCATGCATACGGCCCGCCTACGCTCGCTTGCCCAACAACCACTCCCATAGCATCCATAAAAGATATTGTGTTGGATATGGCATAATCATCAATAAGACCTACGTTTTCTCGACGCTCCCCATCCACCCAAATCGTAGTTCGGGAAACCACATCTGATGCATTCCAATGATCTCCATCAGTAAGCAAGACTGTAGCATCAACCTCAATGCAAACGCCAGGAGCTTCGCGCACACTGAACCGGACGTCAGAACCAACCCGATTGTACTCCCTCAAGGAAATAACTTCGTCGGGGGCTGGTGACACCATGTTCAAGAAGCCGGGCAAAGATGATCTAAATGACTCTGGAGTAATCGTGGGCGGGCGTACAAAACGAGCCGTTGGTGAAACACACGCGACCAACAACAAACTAATCAACCATATCCACACCCGGTATCTTCTCAAACCCACTTCCTCGCTCCTCTTTTTTGCACCTGACATCCTTTCACACCCATTGTACCTTCCCCCCACCTTTTTTCAACCTTACCCCACCTCAAAACGCAATCTCCGCAATCTGCTCAAAATCAAAACTCAGCTCATTGATCGTCGCAGGCGCGTCCTCATCCTCCATCGCGTCCATCTGCCCGGCCTGGACGCCGCGCTCGCAGTAGGAGCGGTAGAGGCAATACTGGCAGCGGCGCTCGTCCGAGGTCAGAGGGAAGTCGTCGTCGCCCAGGGCGGCAATTTGGGTGATGAGGTCGGTTAAGGTGTGCGCGTCCTCGGCGAACTGCGCGGCGTCGTAGGGCAATCGCTCCACCGACTCCGGGAATTCGGCGAACCAGTAGCGCATTTCGACCTGCTCCGGGGCCAGGGGAGCGCCGCCGTTGTAATGCGCGCCCGCGCGCACCAGCAGGTAGCGGTAGACGCGCGTCTGCAAGCGCAGCTTGAGCGCCGCCGACGAAGAACGCTTCTGGGACGTTTTCCAGTCCAGGATGACGGCGCGCTCGCCCGGCTGCACCACCAGCAGGTCATACTTGGCGACCATCCGGTATCCGGCCACCGTCGCCGTAAGGATCATCTCCGGGTAACGCGCGCCGGGCAAGTCCGCCGGGCGGTACGTGCGATAGTTGGCCCACCAGCGCGCGAGGTCGCCGTCGGCCATGCGCATCAGGGCTTCTTCCGGCAGGCCCACAAGGTGCTGCTGCACCATCCGGTGGAAGGTCAGCCCGTGCTGGATGTGGCGCTCGTGCTCCTCAATCGGCTCGGCAGCGACGGCGGGCCAGGCCACGTCCCATAGATAACGCAACTGAAAGCGGCGCGGGCAGTCCACAAAGTCTTGCAGGCTGGATTGGCTGAACTGGAAATCGGCGGGCAAGGCCATCGCGCTTACTCTTCTTGCCCGGCGTCCGGCAAATAGGGAATCAGCCCCTTGCGATACGCCTCTTCCTGAACCTCGCGCGGCATAGACCGCACGTCTACGATAAATCCGTTGATTGAAACCATCCAGGCGACCGGGTTGGCATCCATCTTGCTCGGCAAAGTCCAGTTGGAGTCAAAGATATCAATATTCAACATAGTCTTAATCTCCCTGGACTTATTGGCAGCAGTGCTTTTGCTTACCCCAAAGATGGTCGCCAACTCATCAGCGCGCATGTGGGGCGTCTGGGTCTTGTCAAACAAAAAGTTGACGCTGCCGACGGTATAAACGATGGCCGCCGCCCACGTATTCGCCCGGCCCCCCACCAGCGGGGAAGGCCGCTTGCGCGCCAAAGTCGCCGCCATCTGCCGGCAGACGGTCGCATATTCAGCATTGAGGTGTTCCGTACAAATTGCCTCTATCAAAGCCGCAATTTCGTTGTAACGCGGCTCCATCGCCGCCGGAACCGTTTCGCTTTTAGTTCTCCTGGGCATAGCACTCTCCTCTGTAAAATAGCCACAGAGCACACAGAGTTCACAGAGAAAAACAAAATCTTTGCGTCTCTGCGTCTCTGCGCCTCTGCGTTAAAAAATTCATTTACACATCTTCCGGCATCGTGGCCTTCCTCTGTTGTTCCCACCACGTTTGCAAGGCGATGAAGGGGACGGCGGGCTGCGACGTGCCGCGCTGACCGGTGTTCCACGTCACGGTTAGCTCGCGGCGGGCGCGGGTGATGCCGACGTAGAACAGGCGCAGGCGCTCGGCGGCGTATTCGTGACGCGCGTGCAGCGTCGCCAGACCCTCGTCGTAGAAGAAGAAGTCCGGGTTCTCGTAGAGCGCCTTGAGCTGCGCCAGCGCTTCCGCTTCCAGGTTGAGGCTATCGCGCACAAACCACGATTCGCCGATAAACGTGTCCTGCGGCATCGCCGAGGGGAAGTCGTAGTCGTTCACCGACATCAAATAGACCTTGTCCCATTCCAGCCCTTTGGCCTTGTGCATCGTGGCGACGACGACTTTGCCCCGGTAGGCGTCGGGGTCGAAGCCGGTGTCCTCGTCCGTGAAGCCGAGGAATTTGCGCTCGTTGCGGGCGACGACGGCCAACTCCTGCGCCAGCTCCGGCAATCGCCAATCGGGATGGGCGTCGACGGCCTGCCGCAGCACCACCGCGAGCTTGTACGCAATCGCCAGATCGGCCGGCTGGTCGAACAAGTCCTGCGCCAGCGTGAGGATAATCTGGTCAATCGGCAGCGCCGTGGCGTCCTGCCAGCGCTGCACCAATTCCCGGAATGTCAGCAGATGCTCGTGGAGCGCGGGCTGCTCGTTCTCCAAATCCAGCCCGTCCGCCCAGTCCCACTGCGCGCGCGGCCAGAGGAAGTCCTCCACGTGCGGGATTTTGGCGATGAGCTTGGCGACCTGATCCACCTGCCGCGCCAGCTCCGCATCCTCGCGGTCGTCGCGCCGCCAGACGCGGTAGACGGCCGCCAGCAGTTTGGCCGACGTCGGCTCCGCCAGATAGCGGATGATGTAGTTCAGCGCGCCCGCCGCCTTGCGCGTCTGCGGGGTGGTGTTCAGGAGCGAGATGAACGGGATTTTGTGCTCCTCCAACGCCTTTTCCACCAGCTTGCCGCGCTGGTTGCGCGGCGCGAGCACCGCCACTGTCCCCTCTGGATGTTCGGCCAGCCAGCGCTGCACCGAGGTCGTCACCGCCGCGACTTCCGCCTGCGGGGAGAACGCACGCTCCACCAGCCAGATTTTGGCGGGGTCGTCGGGCGGATTAGGCTGCGGGTCGCCGGGCGGCGCCGGTTCGATTTTGGGTTCGGCCAGCGCGTCGCGGATGGCGGCCACCGGATGGGCCGTCGCCGTCCAGTCAATGAGATGGTTCGCCAGATCAATGACGCTCTGCATCGAGCGCCCGGAGTTGGGCAGGTCGCGGTCGAACACGTCGTCGCGCTCGCGGAAGCGGCGCAGGTAGTGCGGGCTGGCGGTGGTGAACGTCTCGTAAATCGCCTGGTTGGGGTCGCCCACGCGCACCCAGTTGCCCTCCGGGCCAACGAGGAGCTTGAGGATTTCTTCTTGCAGGCGGCTGCTGTCTTGCGCCTCGTCTTCCAGGATGTACGGCCAACGCTGCCGCAGCCGCCCCAGGAACGCAGGATCGAGACGCAGGGCGTTGAGCGCGAGGCGGATCAGGTCGTCGAAGTCCACCGCGCCGCGATAGGCCAGCGCGCGCTGGTAATCCGCGTAGATGGCCGCGCCCATCTCCAAAAACAGCGCGGGTTCGTCGAAGTGGTCGAGCCGGTAGCGCAAATCCGCCGGGGTGAGTTGCAAGTCTTTGGCCTGTTTGATGAAGCTGGTTGCGATGTTCACGACGCGATCCGGCCACTGATCGCGGCGCACCCACTCGGCCTTGTTGCCGTCGAGGTCGTCGCGCAAGAGGTCGTCCACGCTGTCGGGATGGCTGCGCACCCACGTCAGCGCCGCCTCTTGCAGGATTTCCGTCGCGGCGCGCTCGTCCATGATTTGGAAATCGTCCGAGAGGCCGGCCAGGGCGGGACGCTCACGGACGATGTCGTGCGCCAGGCCGTGCAGCGTCCGCACGCGGTAGCCGACGTTGGGGAGCAGGCCCCCCTCTTTGATGAAGCGCGCCACACGCCCCGCAAAGTTCTTCACCGCCGAGTTGACGAGCGTGACGATGAGCACTTCCTGGTCATCCGCCAGCTTGCCCTCCACGATGAGCCGCGCCGCCAGCGCCGAGAGCGTCCACGTCTTGCCGCTGCCCGGCACCGCCGAAACGCCCATCTTGCCGCCGTCGTAATTCAAGACGAGCTGTTGTTTAGGACGAGGAGTAAATAGGGTGGTCATGCTTGACTTTCCTGAACAAAAGAGAGTTTCACGCAAAGGCGCAAAGGCGCAAAGATTTTTAAGAACAGGCTAAATTCTGTAGTATTATTCGCAATTTTAAACGAAGAATTTCGGGTTAACATTCATCTTCCTTAGCGTCTTTGCGCCTTTGCGTGAAATCTTCATTCTTGCACTTCCCGCAGCACCCGCTGGATGGCCTTGAGCAGCGGACCTTGCTGTTCGTAGCCCTGTTCGCCCAATTCGCTGAGGCCGAGGTAAATCGTCTTGCGGCAGCGGCGGACGAGGCCGAGCGCCAGGCGATACAGCGAGACCTGCCGCGCGGCGACTTCGTCGGTGTCCGTCCAGGGCTGCCCCACCGGCCAGCGGCGGCTGAGGACGTAGGGATGCGTGATCGGCTGGTAGAGGCGTTCCCACCACCCGCTGCCGCCCACGTTGAGCCAGAATTGCACATCCACCGGCTGGTTGCGCAGCAGGAACGTGTACGCCGGCGAAAGCAGCACGGCATCCTCCGGCTGCTGCCAGCGCCAGACGTACTGCGCCGCGATGACGCCGCTCTGCACCATCTCCACGTACTCCTGCCCCAACGGTTTGCCAGACATCAGATCGCCCGCAATCCAGCGGAATTTCTGCACGGACTCCACCAGCGTCGCCGCGACTTTGGCCGCGTCCAGGTCGCGGTGGAAACCATACCCGGCCTGCGACAGCACTTCCCCAAACAGCCGCGCCAGGAAGTAATCCAGTTCCAGGGGATCGCCCTCGCGGTAGGTCGTCAGCCACAGGCGCAGCGCCTCGTAGCGCCCACCCAGCACGTAGGTGACGCGCTGCTGCATCTCGGTCTGAACGGCGTCGAAGGAAAGCAGTGTGGGTGTCTTGTCCTGGGTGCGATACAGCACGTCCGCCAACAACTGCGCGCGCACCAGATCGAGGTCGGCGATGGCGTGCATGAGGGCGTAGACTACGTCGTAGCGGGTGGGCGCGCGGCCCCACTGCGGATGCGCGAGCGCGGCCAGCGTGAGCAGCGTGTGCGTCGCCGGCTCGTCGCGCAGCGCGCGCGAGGGCCGATGCGAGCGCACGGGCACTTTGTACTGCGCCAGCCGGTGCGTCAACGCGAAACGCAGCGCGTCGGTGAGGAACGGCGCCAGCACGACGATTTCGCTTGGAGGAACACCCTCGTTGTGAACCAGGGAGGCGATTTCGGCGGCGGTCCATTCCAGCATTTCGGGGTGGTAGTGGTGGGTCTCAAAACGGAGGGGGAGAGGGGAAGAAGGAGAGGGGGAGAGGGGGAGA
>DAOUGD010000338.1:0-30165 GCA_034429475.1 Anaerolineae bacterium | reverse complement strand
GGGCAGACGCCGCACGGCGTCTGCCCCTGATGCTGAAGGGACATTGTTGAGAATTCAGTTCTTCGTCACCAACGGCAGGTAGAGCTGGTACGCGACCAGGGTGTGGATGATGGCGGTGTTGTTCGCCAATTCCAATTCCGGCGATGTTGAGGTGATGCTGGCGGTACTGACCAGCGTGCTGAACATCGGGACGGTGGGGGCGACGGTGGCGGTCAGGACGATGGTGAAGGGGCCGCTGTTGGCGGGCAGCGTGCCCACGTCCCAGAGCCACGCTGGGAGTTGCGCCGTCTCGGTAATGGGATGGGGAGTGGCGTCCATCAATGTCAGCTCTGGCGGCAGTAGGTACGCGATGCGTACGTTGTCGGCGGGGGCGCCGCCACGGTTGCCGTAATGGATAGTGTAAACCAGGGAGTCGCCCCCTGTTTCCAAAGTGCCTCCGCCCGAAACCCATATATCCGGGTTTGCTGAACCAAGCGAGACTTCATCAAGGTAAGCATAGGCATAGGTGGTGTTGGCCGATTGATGCAATTTGAAAGTCAGGGTAATGGATTGTCCCTGCCAGGGGCGCATATCCACTGTCTGATGTTGCCATGAAAGGCTATTTTGCGTGGTGGTGAAGAGTGTGGCGGTGCCCAGGCCATCCTCAACCTGAACCATAAGCCCGGAATCACTGTTCGCTTCACTCCCGCCAAGTCGGTAGAAGTAAGACAGAACCGGATGTGTTATGGTTGAAGGTGAAGTTACAACCTGTGCGACTGCATAATCTTCGGATTCAGGGGCTAATGCCGGCCCCCAATAGTACAGTTGGGTATCAGTAAATCGTAATAAATGCAACTGTTGGATATCATCAGCTATTATTTTTGTCAAAAACCAGGTGCTATCTTGGGGAGGTAGGGGGGCTATAGCTTGGGGAGCACTCTGCCCTAGTGTAGGATGCCAATACGCATAATAGAGGCTTCCCTTGTATCCCCAAATTACGTGCAATACACCATTATTGTCAACTGTGCCGTTTAAAAAGTAGTCTGCTGGCCCCGGTAGTTCTGATGCTGTGAATTCTTTACCGTCCGTTGAAACATAACAGAGTGAGTCCGCGCCTGTCCAAAAAATGTAGGCAAGGTCTTGATAGGCCAGGAAAAGACCGGATATATACTCTGGGATCCGAATTGGGGTAGAGAAAGAACCATTGAGTGACTTCCGCGTGTAATAGGTATACCAAGTGCCACTACCACCATCATAGATATGCCATTTCACATGGAGCGTGCCGTTAGTACCCATTGTTGTTTCAAAGTGAGAGGCATTATCAGCGATAAAACTTATTTGCCCCCATTGTCCCTGTGCGTTCAAATAGCGATACCAGAAATCGTTTCCGCTCCACAAAAAATGAACCATACCCTGTGTATCGAGTGACATATTAGCACTGTATACGACATCATAATTCCCCGATACTTTATAAGGAGTGATCCAATTTCCATCCAGACTACGCTGTGTGTAGTAAAACCCATAGCTGTCAATACTTGACTCGTATTGATTGAGCCAGGCCACATGAACTTTTCCAGAAGCATCAACTGCGATACTGGAAACTTCGGAACTATAGGTATCATTCGAAATATTCAGTGGTTCGGACCAGGTACCATTGGAATCTCGTCGCATATAGAAAACGTCACTGGTATTAAAAACTACATGGATTGCATCATCGAGTCCTACAGTACATTGCAATCCTCCTCGGGTTTGATCAATTGTTAACCCTTGTGGTGTAGACCAGATACCTTGTGAATTACGTGACATGTAATACAAGATGTTTTGTCCGCCGGTCCATGGAGATTCAGGCCATAGTATGTGGAGTGTGCCATCTGACAATTGGACCATACATGAAGTTCCTATATACCCAGTTTGATGGTCGTCATAAATCAGTGTGAGATCGTCCATAACTTGGGTTGATCCCATCTCCGTAGCGTAATGTCCCGTGTGAACCACATCTGTGATGATGCGGGCTTCTCCAGACGTCGTGTCTAAATTTTCTGCTCTTGCGAGCCTAGCAGGTCTATCCGATTGCCAATCCGCATTATTAAGACTGCCACTCTCAAACCCCCAATCTCGGATCACATTATCCACCGGCGGCAATACCACATCCAACCCGGCATCCGTAGCTAACGGGAAAGTGGTCGCCGGGAGGATCCCATATCCCGGCTTCCCTATGTTGAAAGTATACCAGTCGGTGCTTTGCACGACATAAGCCGCATAATCACCGGTAAGCGAGCCGGTGAAGACCTTCATTGCGGCCGGTGTCGTAGAAATCGTTGCCCCAGAAACCGGTGTGCCGGCATTATCCAGCACCTTGCCGGTAATCCCCCATATGTAAAGTGTTGTTTGTGTGTCACCATCGCCTTCGGGCCATAATTCCGCGTTTTGCGCACTGTCAACGGCTTTTGTGCGGAAGGCATACGTATGTCCGGCTGCGCCCTGAAAGAGAGCCGATGAACCAGCCGGGTTAACCAACCAGCTTCTCCAGGCGCCATTGTCAACCCGATATTGGACCTCAAAGGATTGGATGGTTGATCTCCCAGGATCGGTCACAGACCAGGAGACTGGAAAACCTTCGTACTCATAGCGTGTGTACGCCGGCAGGGTGTTGGCGTGACTCTGAGGGGGATAGGTTTCTACTCTAGTGACCCTTTCCGCACTCCAGGCGCTCACATTGCTTGCATAATCTCGCGCCATCAACCGAAAATAGTACGTATGCCCACCAATGCCCGGATAAGCCTTCGCCGTTTCCCATGTTCTTGTAAGCCAATTCGTCCAGACGCCCTCTGCCCCATCTTTCACTTGCACGGTGTAGCCGCCCAGACCAGACGCACCTACATCGGTGCCGGACCAACTTACCGCGATCGGCGAGGGTGATTCCACCGGCAACGGGTTGAGCTGAGACGTGGGTGCGGTGATGTCAGTCGTCTGCCAATCAGGATACCACTCAGTATCCGAGCTATTCAACCGCACGAGCGCGCCGGTCTGCGGGGCGATGGCGTCCAGGTAGGCATACGACCAATACCAGTTCCCGTAGTATTGGACGAAATTGATGCGGGTGAAGGCGATGTACCGCCCATCCGGCGACCAACTCCGCACCCAGGCGTCGGCCGTCGGCTCGCCCGGATCGTAGACCTGGCGCTGATTCGTCCCATCGCTGTTCATCACCCACACCTCTTGCCAGCCGTCGCCGTTGCCGTCGGCGTCATACGCAATCTGCGTGCCGTCTGGCGACCACGCCGGGTTTTCAGCATAGGGCTGTGTTGCGAGAATTGTCGGGGCGCTGCCATCAGTATTCATCACCCAAATGGCCGCTCCACCGCTGCGGTCCGAACGGAAGGCGATCTTGCTTCCATCCGGCGACCAAATGGCGCCGCCGTCATAGCCGCCATCAAACGTGAGACGGGTCAGGTTCGCGCCATCGGCATCCATCACGTAGAGCTCGGATTGCCCATCCCGATAGCTATTGAAGATAATCCGGTTGCTATCCGGCGACCAGGCCGGGTTGTAATCATTCGCCGGGTTGCTGGCCAACCGATGTCCATTGGAACCATCAATGTCTGTCACAAACACTTCATAGTTGCCAACACTGCGATTGGAAACAAACGCCAGTCGCGTTGCTCCCCGGTTGAGGCGCGGATAGGTGTCCATTGCGGCGTGATTGGTCACGCGTTGTACGGCAGAGCCGTCGTCGTTGGCCGTGTAGATTTCCCAGTTACCATCACGATATGACTGGAATACGAGCCTGCTCCACGGCAGGATGTTTGCCGCTTGAACTGCCATCGGTGTATAGTCCTGAGACGGCGCCGCCGGTTGGAACAGCACTTCGCCGGGCTGGAAGTCAGCGTCATGGGTCGGTGAAACCGCGCCGGGTGGCGTGTCGGCGGCGCTTGCCGCGCTGCCGCAGATCAATAAACCCAATATCACTAAACTTATCATCCGCATTGTTTTTTTGAACATAACTCCCTCTCGTTGGAATCAAGATTTACGGCTGCACGATTCGGAGGCCAAAGATGTTGCTAATCTGCCTTATCTGTACAAGCCAAACGGACGAGGATTATAGCATAACTGCGCTATTTGAGAAGTTTAGGGAAAAGCTAAATAATCATCTTACAATTTTACTCGAAATTCGTCCCCAAAGTTGCTACATTCCCCAAAAACCGTGTATACTGGCGGATGGGTTCACTAGTCTGTTACCTTTTTCCCCCTTGCCCGACATACTCGATGAATGGATCAGCGCCAATGCATGTCTATTGCGCTACTCAAAATCACGTGTCTGTTCGTATGAAAGGAGAATCACCATGAAAACTCGTTCCAGCACTATCGGGCGGATGACCTTGCTCGCATTAACATTAGCCTTGACCGTCGGCGGCTGTCAACTGTCCACCCCGACGACGACAGCCCCTACCACCGCGCCGCCACCCACCCCCACCGCGCCGCCGGCCACGGCCACTACCGCGCCGCCGGATGCCACCGCTACCCCGGCGCTCGATCTCCCCACCGTTGCGCCGCGCGCCAAGTCGGTCTTCGCCGCGTACAACCCGCAACCGGTCGGCGGCGCCCCCGCGCTCGACCAGCCCGCCATTGCCCCCGACTTGAGCAACGTCCACATCGCCATGCCGCTGTCAGCGGATCAGCTCGCGCGCCTCGCCCGCGACGGCGTCGCCGCCAGCCCCGGCCTGCAAGAGAAGGAATTCTTCACCGTCTACGAGAAGGCCCGCTACGCCAACGTCCCCATCTTTATCACCAGCGACTCGCTGCTGCACGTCTATCACCTGATGTTCGACAAAACGTTGCGCACCGCCGAAGTCGAATATTTCTACCCGCTGCTGCAATCCCTCAATCGCGCGCTGATCGTCGAAGCGGACGCGCAGTACCAGCAGTTGCGCGGCACCCCGTGGGAAGATGCGGCCCTGCGCACCGCCGCCTTCATCGCCGTGAGTGGGCGACTTGCCGACGCCGACTTCCCCATCCCCGACTACGCCGCCGCCCTGGCGGAAGCCGAAATCGCCAACGTCGAATCCACCGCCGGCATTCTCCCTTCCCCCATCTTCCCCGGCCTGGATTTTGGCGAGGATTACACGCAGTACATCCCGCGCGGGCACTACACGCGCAGCGACGCGCTGAAAGCCTACTTCAAGAGCATGATGTGGTACGGGCGGATGACCTTCCGCCTGAAGACCGATGACGCCAACGTGGGCCGGGCCGAGACGCGCTCCGCGCTGCTGCTGGTGCAGGCATTGCGAAATACCCAAGTAGAGGGACGTCCCGCGCTGGAAGCCTGGGCCGACCTCTACGACCCCACCGCCTTCCTCGTCGGGCGCAGCGACGACCTCACCGCGCTCGATTACCTGCCGGTGATGGATGCCGTCTACGGCGAGAACCCGGCGCTCACGACGCTGGCGGACGACGCCCGCCTGGACACCTTCATCGCCGCCACCGACGCGCTGCCCGCGCCGCGCATCCTCGGCCTGGTCATCGCCGCTGCGGATGACGAAACCGCGCAGACCAAGGGCCTCCGCTTCATGGGCCAGCGCTTCGTGCCCGACGCCTACATCTTCCGCCAGCTCATCTACCGCAACGTAGCCATCACCAACGGCCAGCGCCGGGGCCTGCCCAAGGGGCTGGACCTCTTCGCCGCGATGGGGTCGGAGCGCGCCTATGAATTGCTGGATGCGATGGGCGACACTGGCTACATCAGCTACACGCTGCAAATGGACAAGATGCGCGCCTGGACCGGCGGCCTCACGGTGGACGACTGGACGGAGACGGTCTACAACGCCTGGCTCTACACCTTCTACCCGCTCCTGGAAGCGCCCGGCGCGGACTACCCCGCCTTTATGCAGTCCATGGCGTGGCGGGATAAACAGTTGCACACCGCCCTGGGCAGTTGGGCGGAACTGAAGCACGACACCATCCTCTACGCCAAGCAGACCTACGCGGAGATGGGCGCCGGCTGGATGCCCACCCCGCCCGATCCGCTGCCGGCGCGCGGCTACGTGGAGCCGGTCCCGGAGTTCTACGCCCGGCTGGCCGCACTGGCCGCGATGACCCGCGAGGGACTCGCCTCCCGCAGCCTCCTGGGAGAGTCGGACGCTGACAGCCTCGCACGCATTGAGGAACTGGCGCTGGCGCTCAAGACGATGGCGGAAGAGCAACTGGCCGGCATCCCACTCACCGAGGAGGAACACCAGCGCATCCGCTACTACGGCGGCGAGTTGGAACATCTGGTGATGGCCTCCGCCGACACGGGCGGGGAATCCGGCGACATCGTCTACATGGAAGAAGACCCGCAGGCCGCGATCATTGCCGACGTCGCCACCGACCCCGATCCCGACAACGACGGCATCCCCAACCCCACCGTGCTGGAAGTGGGCGTCGGGCGCGTCAGCGAGATTCACGTCGTCGTCCCCCTGGTCGAAGCGGACGGCAGCCTGCGCCTGCAGGTCGCCAAGGGCGGCATCTTCTCGTACTACGAGTTCCAGTGGCCGGCCGAGGACCGCCTGACCGATGAGAAGTGGCAGGGGATGTTGGATGATGGCGCTGCGCCGGCGCAACCCGCCTGGATCGGGAGCTTCTACACGCCGGAGGGCGAATATTCCGACTTGCAGGCAGCGATCTACGCCTGCCAGCGCGGTTGGGTCAGCGCCGTCTTCTACCTGGACACGCAATACGTCGCGTCCGAGTATAACTCGCTGGCGGGCGGCGCGGCGGTGGATTTCATCGTCGCCGAAATAGACGCGCTGCGAGCGGAGAAACACTTCGAGGGGCGGCAATGGATGGGGACCGACTATCGCTCCTTCGACCGGCAATCCGAGACGCTGGCGGTGGTGACGGTGCGCGAGACCTGGCAGGACACGCTCTACGCCTACGGCCGCGACGCGCATCCCGCCGACACCGGCGACGAGAATGACATGCAGGCAATCGGCGCGCGCGGCCCCTACACCCTGGACGTCACCTACACCCTGGAACGCTCCGGCGACCGGTGGATCGTCACGCGCATCGTCGTCGCGGATGCGCGGCCCGCGTGGTGAGTCTTTGCACCGCAGAGTCCGCCGAGCACGCCGAGAAATTGGCGTTGCGCGCAACGCACCCCATCTCTGCGAACTCAGCGTTCTCTGCGGTGCAAGTAGTTTCCTGGGGTATTCACGATGCGTTTGAAAATCCCGCTTCTTTCATTGGTGCTGCTGACACTCCTGGCCTGCCTGTCGCGTCCTGCGCGGCAGGTGGGCTTCGCCTGCGACCGGCAGACCTGTTGGGCCGTTGATCCGCCGGCCGACAGCGCGAGCGCGCCCTTCACCGAAGGCGCGCTTGACCTGACCGGCGACGGCGTCCCGGAGACCATCCGGCGCGAGGATGACGCCCTCCGCATCCTGCAAGACGGCGTCGAAATCTGGTGCAGCGATCCGGCGTGGCGCGTGGTGGACGTGGCCCTGGGCGATCCCAACGACGACGGGCGCTACGAACTCCTGGCGGCGCTCTGGAAGCCTGACGAAACGGGCGTCCTCACCAGCCATCCCTTCATCATCGCACATCGCGGCGGCGCGATCAAGGTGATCTGGGGCGGTTCCGCCGTGTCCCAGGGCATTCACGAAGTCGCGCTGGCGGACGTGGACGGCGACGGCGTGGAAGAGCTAGTCGTGCTGGAATCGGCGCAGCCCGGCGCCGGTCTGGACGCCGCGCAGCGCACCCTTTCTGTGTGGGACTGGCACGGCTGGGGCTTCAATCTGCGCTGGCGGAGCGAAGCCGGACGCTATGCCAACCTCGGCGTGACGGAGGAGGGGGGTATCGTTGTGACAGTAGAGGTCGCCGAGATCTTATAGAGACTCGGCGACCTCAGCGACCTTTGCGGTGAAAAACTCCTGATGGCGTAAACCTTAACTCATTCCCAGCGGAATGTCTTCGCCGAGACGATGACGCCCACCAGGAGCATCCCCACCAATACGCCGACGTCCAGCAGATGATTTCCCCACGGTTCGCCGACCCATAGGCCGCGTAGCAGGTTGACCACGTAGGTCAGCGGGATGAAGGCCGAGACCTTTTGGACGGCGGCGGGTAGTAGTTCGACCGAGAAGAAGGCGCCGGAAAGGAGCAGCATCGGGTACACCAATACCATCGCGGCGACCCAGGCCGTGCGCACTGTGGGCATGATCCCCGCCAGGATGAACCCGATCCCGAAGAAACTCAGGCTGCTCAGGATGAATCCGCCCAGCACACTGAAGACGTTACCCGCGAAGGTCACGTGGTACACCAGCTTCCCGGCGGCGACGAGCAGCAGCATCCCCAGGCAAGTCATCGTGAAGATGACGATCACCTGCGCGCTCAGGACGATCAACGGGCTGACCGGCGTGGTCTGCAAGCGGCGCAGGATGCCCTTCTCCCGATACGTTGCCATCGTCATCGTGTTGGACATCAACCCGGCCATGGCGATGATGACGGCGGTGAGGGAGGGGATGGCGACGTCTATCGTCCGCTGCCCACCGTACATCGGCGTGGGTTCGTTGCCGGAAATCATGCCATACATGAACAGGTAGATCAGGGGGAAGACCAGCGTGAAGAAGGCGCTCGCCGGCTCCCGCAGAAACAGTTTGGCTTCCATCCAGGTCATTTTCGCTAAGCTTTTCATTTTACACCTCACTCGCGTATTTGATGGCCGGTCAGGCTCAAGAAAACATCTTCCAGGGTCGGCTGCTCGGTGCGCAAGTCGCGGAACGCGATCCCTTGTCCGGTCAGCAGAGCGACCACTTCACTCACCAGGGGAACCTGGCGGCCGTTCTTCCCATGGATGACCACCCGCGTTCCCTCCACTTCGAGCCGGACGGCATCCGGCAGCGCTTTTGCGAATCCGGCGGGCAGCGCCCCATCCACGTTGAAGATCACCCGCTCCTCCGCGTCCAAAGCGTGGATCAGGGCTGTGGGAGTATCCAGCGCCACAATCTGCCCGTGATCGAGAATGGCAACCCGGTCGCACAGGCGCTCCGCTTCTTCCATAAAGTGAGTGGTCAGGAAGACCGTCTTGCCGCCGGCGCGCACATCGCGCACCAGGTCCCAGATGGCGTGCCGGGCCTGCGGGTCGAGGCCGGTGGTCAGCTCGTCCAGGAAGACCAGTTGTGGGTCGGGCAGGAGCGCCAGGGCGATGAACAGACGCTGCTTCTGCCCGCCGGACAGCTTCGCAAAGGGCGTGTTGCGCTTCTCCTCCAGCCCCAGGCGCACCAACAGCTCCTTCCAATCGGCCGCTTTGGGATAGAACGAGGCGTACAGGTCGAGCGCCTCCCACACTTTCATCCGATCCGGCAGGTTGGACTGCTGCAACTGTATGCCGGTGCGTTCCCGCAGAACGTGACTCTCGCGCTGCGGGTCCACGTCGAGGACGCGCACCATCCCCTGATCCGGCTTGCGCAGGCCTTCCAAACATTCGATGGTGGTGGTCTTGCCGGCGCCGTTGGGACCGAGCATCCCAAAGATTTCGCCCTCGCGGACTTCAAACGAGACTTCGGCTACGGCGACGGTGTCGCCATAAGTCTTTCTCAACCCTTCAACTTGCACAATGGCGTTCATTCTTACCTCACTTGTTCTTCAAAATCGCTTCTAAAGCCGCCACGTGCTCCCGAAAGACCCGGCGTCCTTCGTCGGTGGCGGACACGTAGGTGCGCGGTTTGCGCTCCACAAACACCTTGTTGACGGCAATGTAGCCGGCCTCTTCCAACTTGCGCAGGTGAGCGCCCAGGTTGCCGTCGGTGACATCGAGCAGCTCGCGCAGGTAGGTGAAGTCCACCTCGTTGTCGGCTTCCAGCGTCACCAGGACGGCCATGATGCGCAGGCGCACCGGCTGGTGGATGGTTTCGTTCAAGGTAGCCATGATTTACCACCTGGAACGGATGTACAGGCCAAAAGCGATCATCCCGCCGCCGCCCAGGACTCCCATCCACAGGTAGAAAATGTTGGGCAGGAAGAAGTAGCCGACCAGCGCCAGGGCAGTGATCGGCAGCGCCCACCAGACGGCGGAAAAAGAGATCAGCAGTCCCATAGACAACTGGCCGATCATGATGAACAGGATGATGAACGTGGTGACCTGTTTTCCGTCCGTGGGTCTGGCGATGGCGATGGCGGCGATGCAGTAGAAGACCAGGAGCAGCCAGAAAGTGCTGGCGCGCTTTGCGGTGGCGCTGAACGCCGGGTTGCGGACGCGCTGCCCCATGCGAAAGCCCCACAGGGTGCCCAGGATGCTGCCCAGGATGCTCAGTCCGATCCAGACGTAGGCGCTGAGTTCCGGCAGGAATTGGGTGCATACAAACCCGATCAGCCAGACGGCGCCGGTGACGATCAGTGTGATGGTGGTGCCGCCGCTGGCAACGGCGTGGCGGGTCTTTTGCTCCATCTGTTGGATAGCCTCCAACGCTTCTTCCGCTTCGTTAGGGGAGATACTCATAAAATTCCTCCTTGTGTTTTTTAGAGTACTCTGTGATATAGAGTATTCTACACCAGATAGTGAAAAATGTCAATACCCTGAGAACAGAAGGCCGCTTGCCCTTCTCGCGCCCCCCTGCAAACCCATCTTGATTGAAATTGCTATCTGTGTATAATTGTATCTATGTACCAATATAGCAAATGGAGGATTCAATGAACGGTGAGAAGATTCTCGTCGAGCGGGTGCAGACGGGTATCCGCATTGAAAAGCGGATGCTCAAAGTGCTCAAGGCGCTGGCGGAGTATTTCGACATCACACTGGGCGACTTGTTGGAGGGGATTGTACTGCACGCCTTTGAAAGCAAGACGCCGTTTGATGCGGACACGCTCCAGCGTATTGCCACCTTGAAAGTGGTCTATGGAATGGATTACAACGCCAGTGCGAGTCACAATTTCATCGAGGAAGGGGCATAATATGGCGACTTTTCTACTTCTCTGGTTTGGGCAGGCCATTTCACTGCTCGGTTCAGGGCTGACCAGTTTTGCGTTGGGTGTCTGGATGTTTGAGCGCACCGGTTCGGCGACGTATGTGGCGCTGATTGGGCTGTGTGCGGTGCTGCCGCGGGTGCTCCTCTCTCCGCTGGTGGGGATGTTCATTGACCGTTGGGATCGCCGCACACTGATGATTCTCAGCGACGCCGGGGCGGGGTGCAGCACGCTCTTCATCGCGGGGATGTTGGCTGTTGGGCGGCTCGAAATCTGGCACATTTACCTGGCCGTTGCGGTAAGCGCCGCGTTCGGCACCGTGCAGTGGCCCGCCTACACCGCCACCACCACGCTGTTGGTTCCGTCACGGCACTTGGGGCGCGCCAACGGGTTGCTGCAATTCGCCCAGGCGCTTTCCGACGTTCTCGCCCCGGCGCTGGCGGGTGTGTTGGTGCAGCGCATCGCTCTGCAAGGCGTGATTTTGGTAGATGTGATGACTTTTATGATTGCAGTATTCACGCTGCTGCTGGTGCGTTTGCCGCGTTCTGCCGCGCCGGCGATATCGGATGTGGAGAAGAAGGCTCCCTTCTGGCAGCAAGTCACGTATGGCTGGGCTTACATCTATGCGCGCCCCGGATTGCGTGGACTGCTGCTCTTTACCACAGTGGTCAATTTCCTGTGGGGGATGGTGGGGGCGCTCATCACACCCCTGATTCTCAGCTTCACCACGAGCGCGAATCTGGGGATCATCGTCTCTATTGCCGGTGGCGGCATGGTGTTGGGCAGCCTGGCCATGAGCGCCTGGGGTGGACCGCGCCGGCGCATCCAGGGCGTGCTGCGCTTCGAGTTTTTGAGCGGTCTTTGCTTCATCCTCATCGGACTGCGCCCGGCTTTTTGGCCGATTGCGTTGGGCGTGTTCGGCGCGCACTGCACCATCGCGGTGATTTTCGGCTCGAACCAGGCCATCTGGCAGTGCAAAGTCGCGCCGGAGGTGCAGGGGCGGGTCTTTGCCACCCAGCAGATGGTGGCGAAAGCGGCGATGCCCCTTGCCTACTTGCTCGCCGGGCCGCTGGCGGAGTGGGTCTTCGAACCGCTGGTGGCGGCGGAGGGCGGTCTGGCTGCCGGTCTCCGGGCGATGGTGGGCGCCGGCGCGGGACGCGGCATCGGGCTGCTGTTTGTGGTGATGGGTGTGGTGAAAATGGGGGTGGCATTGGCCGGGAATCTCAACCCGCGCGTGCGGCTGGTCGAGGACGAGCTTCCAGATTGTGTAGAAGAGCGCCATAGCGCTCACCCTGCGCCGGCGGTTGGATAGGGAGAATGGATGAATCCAAATATGACACGCTCATCTTGCCGGTGTTTAGGCCAGGATTCGCGTCAGGTCTTGCGCCACAGCCTGCAAGAGGGGCGTCCGGGCGCTGCGCAGGAAGAAGTGGTCGCCAGGAAACATGCGCAGCGTGAACGCGCCGCGCGTATGCACCTGCCAGGCCGCGAGGTTGTCGCGGCTCACCTCGACATCTTCCAGGCCGCCAAACGCTGAGATGGGGCAGTCGAACGGTTCGCCGGGGATATACCGGTACGTCTCGTGCAACGTGATGTCCGCTCGCAGAATCGGGAAAAAGACCTGGAGCAATTCTTCATTTTGCAGTAGTTCCTCGGGCGTGCCCTTGAAGCGGCGGAGCGTCTCTACGAACTTCCCATCGGGCAAGTCGTGAATCGGAAGCGCCGGCATGGCGATCTGCGGCGCGTTGCTGCCTGAGAAAAACAGGTACCCCGGCAGGGGTGCGCCTTGCGCGCGCAGACGGCGGGCCAGCTCAAAGCTGATCTTGGTGCCCAGACTGTGCCCGAAGAATGCAAAGGGTTTTTCCAGGTACGGCTCGATGCTTTGCGCCAGCGCCTCCACCAGCGGCTCCATCCGGGTGAACGGCGGTTCTGCTGAACGCCCCTGCCGGCCGGGCAGTTGGATGGGGCAGACCTCCACATCTCCGGGCAGAGCATTGACCCAGGGATAAAAGACCGACGCGCCCCCTCCCGCATAGGCGAAGCAGAACAGACGCAGCCGGGCCTGCGGATTGGGCCGTGGGCGGACTACCCATGCATTTGAAGACGATGTCGGTTGGATCACGCCCGTATTTTCGCCGACTTTGCGGCTTTGGCAAACAGAGAATTACTTGACATGGCGCTAAAAATAACTAGACTTGAGCAAATTCCACATTAGACGTTGTGATCAAAGTCTCAAAGGGGCAAGCATAATGCCGGTAGTTCGAATCAGCCTGAATGTCGCTCTGGCGGGACAGGAAAAGCAGACCCTGCTTCTATCCATCGCCCGGTTGGTGTCTGAGGTCATGGAGAAACCCATTCACGATGTGATGGTTTCACTCACAACGGACGATTTTGTGATGGGAGGCCATTCTGAGCCGGCAGTCTTCATAGACTTGCGGTGCCTTTCGGGGCTGCGAGTGGACGGGATGACGAAGCGCTTGTGCGAAGGGATGCTCAACGTCTTGCAGCAGCACATCCCCATTGACCCCGCTCGCGTGTACGTCAACTTTTTCGAGGTGCTTCCCGAATACGCCTGGCGATTCTGCGACGGCGTGGCCGTCTGCCCTAACAGCGCCGACAATGCGAGGTGAGTATGGCATCCACCTGGACGATTCGCAGTCTGTTGAACCCCGTTCTTTCCCGTTTGTTGATTTATGGCGTCCATCCCATTGACGTCGAAACTGCGATGAGCGCGATAGAAAACAAACCTCTGCTCAATGCCCGGTCGTTGGAGCGCTCGTGGCTGGCGGAGTGGGAGCAAAGAGCCGCTCATTACGCCGGTTTGGCTGAACAAGCCGAACAGGATGGCAAGCGGGTCACGGCGGCCCACCTCTTTGCGCGGGCCGCGCAGTGTTATTACGCCGCCTTTCTGATCAATCCGGCGGGGGAGGGGGAGAAAAAGCGCGTTTACTTGCGCTACGCCGAGCTTTTCCGCAGAAGTGAGGCCTGCTCCCCTGCGCCGGTGACGCCCATTGAAATCCCCCTCGACAACGGGGTTCTGCCGGGCCACCTGTACCTGCCCACTCCGGGACAATCGCCGCCGGCGCGCGTCTGCGCGGTGATCTTTTCGGGTCTGGGCAGTTGCAAAGAAGAGATGGTTATGCTGGCGCGTCCGCTGGTGGAGCGCGGCGCAGCGGCTTTCGTGCCCGATATGCCCGGCAGCGGCGAGTCGCTGTTTGTCCACGACGTGAAGTGCCGCTTCCACACCCTGGCAGCCGCCTTTCCACGAATTCTGGACACCCTATCGGCCCGCCCCGAACTGCAACAGACCACCTTCGGCAGTTATGGGCTGTGCATGGGCGGCGGGTACGCCCATCGCGCCGCCTGCGCCGACCCTCGCTATGCGTTCTGCGTGACGCTCTTCATGCTCTACATCACCCACACCACGGCGGACACCACGCCGCAGTGGATGCGCCAGGGCGAGTGGTACGACTTCCAGACCGGCGGCGTGCCCAGCGGCCAAATGTTGCAGGAGATGCAAGGGCTGGCCGAAGGCGCGCTGGCGTGCCCGTACCTGTTCATCCACGGCCGGCACGACAACTGGATGTCCCTCGATTCCGCCCTGGCCTTCTACGAGCGGGCGCAGGGCCAGAAGGAGAAGCTGATTATCGAGAACACGCCGATTTTCTCCAATCAGCAGGCCGTCACCCACACCATGCCGGTCGGCGAGCAACTGCACTGGGTCAAGCACCTGGCCGCGGATTGGATCGTCGCCCGCGGACGCGGCTAAACCCTATGGTTGCCTCACCTGAAACCAACCTCTACACGGTGCTTCAGCGCCACGCTCAGGCAATCCCTGAAAAGACGCTCCTGGTCGTGGAAGACGAAGAGATTTCTTACGGCGAGTTTGCCGCCGAGACGGAAACCATCGCCAGGGCCTTGGTAGCCCTCGGGGTGGCGCCCGGTGACAAAATCGCCCTGATCCTGCCCAACTCGGGCGTGTGGTACAAGCTCTACTGGGCCGCCGTGCGGATCGGCGCGCAGCCGGTTCCGTTCGACCCGCAGATTGGCGAGTGGGAAATGGCCCGTCTTCTGGGCCTGACCGGGGTGACGGTGTGCTTTGCCGCCACCCGCTACCGTCAGAATGCCATCCTCGAAAACCTGCTGCTCGCCCGCCGGGAAGTTCCCACCCTGGCGCGCATCGTTGTGGTGGATGCGCCGGCGGACGGCGAGCTTCTCTCCTTCGACGCATTCCTGCAACTGGCCGCAGCGTCCAACGCCGCGCACATCTGCCCGGTGGACGAAACGAGCGTGTTGATGTTGGCCTGTACGTCGGGCAGCACCGGCAACCCCAAGGTGATCGTCGTCCCGCACCGGGGATTTCGCCAGTCCCAGCAAGACATGGCCGACATTCTTGATTTCGGGCCGGCCGACGTGATGCTGTTGGGCATGCCGCTGTACCACCAGGGCGGCTTTGGCATGGGCCTACAGATGGTTTTGAACGGCGGCACGGTTTTTTACCAGCCCACCTTCGAGCCGGTCAAGTTCCTGAAGCTGATTGAGCGCTACCAGGTCACGGTGTTGCAGCTCACCGCCACGCTGGCCAAGGTCATCCTGTCGGCGCCCGATTTTGAGCAATATGACCTTTCGAGCGTGCGGCTGGCCTATTTTGCCGGGGAAGTGCTGCCGATGGACGTGGCGCGGGTCTTTTTCGAGACGTTGGGCATTCGGGTGGTCAACATCATCGGCTCGACCGAAACCACCACGATGGTGATTTGGGATTCGCTGAGCGACGCCGACGTGGACGTGAACAACTTCCGCCCGCTGCCTTTCACGGCGGTGAAGATTCTGGACGAAGCGCATCAGGACGTGGCCGTCGGTGACGTGGGGACGTTGTTTATCCACACCGACGGTTTGTTGATGGAATACTACAAGAACGAGGCCGAGACCGCCCGGCGTCTGCATCGCTGGGAGGGCCGGATGTGGTTCGATACCGGCGACCTGGGCCAGCGCTGCCCCGACGGGCGCGTCCGCTTTGTCGGACGGGTCAAACGCGCCATCAAGCGCGGAGCGAACCTGATTTACCCCGAGGAAATCGAATCCTTCCTGCTGACCCATCCCGACATCGAGGCGGTGGCCGTGACTGGCCAGAGCCACGAGTTGATCGGCGAGACGGTAGTGGCGCACATTCAGCCGCGCCAGGGCCGCCCCTTCACCCGCCGCGACCTGATTGACTTTTGCCGGGGTCGGTTGGCCGCCTACAAAATCCCCGATCAGATGGTTATCGTCGAATCGCTGCCGAAAGACATTGGCAAGGTGCAGTTCAAGTATCTCAAAAGAGACTGAAAGGAGACCGAAGATGATGCCCCCCAATTTGAAAACCGTTAACGAAATCTATGCCGATTTTGTCGCGCGCACGCCGCCCGAAACGCCGCTGTTTGGCTTCAACGACCAAACGATTACGCTGAAGGAACTACAGGCCAACATCAATGCATTCACTGCCCATCTTTCTCAACTGGGCGTGCGGCCGGGAACTGTGGTGGGATACACTCTGCACAACTGTCCGGAGGTCATTTATCTGTACTTCGCCATCTCCCGGTTGGGGGGCTGCGCGCTGCCGCTCTATCCGATGATTCCCGATCGCGGCAAGGTGGGCCTTTTCCAGCGCGGCAAAGCCCAATGGGTGGTCACCACCGGTCAACAATATGCTTCTCTCAAAGAAGCCTCCACCCAGGCGGGCGCCGGATACACCATCGTTACCGTGGATGCTCACCCGGAGGGCGGCGCGAGTCTGGCGGGGCCTATTCCCGTCGGCTTCGATCTGGACGGCGTCATCCTGAAGCAGACGCCCCCACAACTGCCCCTGCTGATCGCCGCCAGTTCAGGCACCACCGGCGTCCCTAAATCGGTGTTGATGACCCAGGCCAACCTGGCCGCCGAGGTCTACGCGGCCTCCGGGCTGATCACGCCCTTTACGGACGATTGCCCGCCGGGCTATTCTACTGCGATGGCGTTTCCCCTCTCCACGGCGGCCATGATCGTGGTGTCCGCCGTCATGTTCGGCGGCGTGTTCATGATCTTTTCGGCGGACGTATCGCCGGTGAAATTTATGCAGTTGGTCGCGCAGTGGAAGGCCGACAGCCTTTCGGTTCCCCCGGCCTATTGCGAAGCCATTCTGTCGCTGCCCATGCTCGATGCGTTTGATCGCTCGTCCATCAAGCGGGTGATGACCGGGATGGACTTCCTTTCCCCGGCTCTGGTGCAGCGGCTCAAGGCAAAATTCCCCCATCTGAACCGCTTCGCCAACGGATACGGGCTGATCGAGACCTCGGACGTGATCATGGTGGCGAAGGGCGCCGTGCCCGCAGATGGCATGGTCGCCGCGACCGGCAAGGTGACGCTCACGGCAGGAGTGGGCAACCAGATCGAGGTGCGCGACGAGGCCGGGAACACTGTCCCGGTGGGGAGCGAGGGCATCCTTTACGTGAAAGGCCCCAACGTGGTGCAGGGCTATCTCGGCAACCCCGAGGAAACCCAACGCAGCTTTGCCGACGGCTGGTTTTGCACCGGCGACGTGGTGCGCAACGAGGGCGACGGCAGCATCACGCTGCTGGGGCGGCAGAAATACCTGATCAAGCGCGGCGGCAAGTCGGTGTCGCCGGTCGTGGTGCAGAATCACCTTAACCGCCTGGCGGGCGTCAAAGATTCCGCGGTGGTGGGCGTGCCGCATCCACTGTACGGCGAGATGGTGTGGGCGTTCATCGTGCGCCAATCGGAGGACGCGGTGCAACTCAAAGACGTGATGAAGCACTGCCGGGTAGAACTCGCCAACTACATGGTTCCCGATCAAGTCACGTTTGTGCCGGAAATCCCCAAAAAGTCCGGCGTGGGCAAAATTGACATAGACGCCATGAAGGCTATGGCGCAGCAAGAACTGGACGCAATCGCAGGAGCAAACAATGACTGAGAAAATTGCATGGGACGACTTCGCCGGGAAAATTTCTGAGTACACGGGACTGGAGAAAGACGAACTTCACCCCGGTATGAACGTCTACTACGACCTGGGAATGGATTCGCTGGGATTGTTCAGCCTGGGGATGTACCTGACCAAGACCTACCAGGTCAACCTGCCGCTTTCGGCGGTGGCGACCATTGAAACGCTGGAAAACATCATCACGCTGATGAACCGGCAAATCGAAGCGGCACAGTAGATGAAAATTTAGGCTCGTAGTAACGACTTTAGTCGTCAAAAGACCCACTGAAGTGGTTACTACGAACTGGGTATCAGATTGCGGATTCATTCGCAGAATGCAAAGCCCCGCAAGGTTCTTCAAACCTTGCGGGGCTTTTTTTGTTTTGAAGAGTGCTTATCCTTTCACCATCCCCCGCACCATCTCCGCCACCTTCCCCAGCGCCTCCGGCAGCTTGCCCGCGTCGCGCCCGCCGGCCTGCGCCATGTCGGGGCGACCGCCGCCGCCGCCGCCCACCAACTTGGCGAGGTCGCGCACGAGGTTCCCCGCATGGATGCCGCGCTGCGTCAGCGCCTTGGTGGTCGCAGCGATGAGGAGAGGCTTGTCGTCAATCACCGCGCCAAGCACGATCACGCCGCCCTGCATCTTGTCGCGGAACCAGTCGGCCATCTCGCGCAGGGTGTCGGCGTCGGGCGCGTCCACCTGCGCCGCCAGCACGGGGATGTCGGCCACGTGGACCACCTTGTCCAGCAGCGATTGGAAGTCCGCGCGGGCCAGCTTGCGGGTGAGTTGCTCGATCTCCTTGTGCGCGGTGCGCAGTTCGGCCTGGAGCCGTCCGATGCGTTCCGGCAGCTCCTCGACGGGCGCGGCGAGTTGCGCGGCGGCCTGCTCCTGCCGGGCGCGCACCGTCTGCATCGCCTGGAGCGCGCCGTAGCCGGTGGTCGCCTCGATGCGGCGGGCGCCCGCGCCAACGCCGGTCTCGCTCAGGATCGTGAACGCGCCAATGTCGCCGCTGCGGTTGACGTGCGTACCGCCGCAGAGTTCCTGGCTGAACGTAGTGGTATCGTCGCCCACACGCACGACGCGCACCACGTCGCCGTATTTTTCTTCAAAGATGGCGATGACGCCCTGTTCCAGTGCGTCGCGGTAGGCTTCCTGGCGCGTCTGGACGGGATAGTTCGCCAGGATGGCCCCGGTGACGATGCGCTCCACTTCCGCACGCTGCGCCGCCGTCAGGGGTTCGTCGTGATTGAAATCGAAGCGCAACCGCTCCGGCGTGACGAGCGACCCGGCCTGCGCGACGTGGCTGCCCAGGACGTCCCGCAAGGCGCGGTGCAGCAGGTGGGTGGCGGTGTGGTTACGCATGATGCTGCGCCGCCGCTCGCCGTCCACCTCCGCCGTTGCCGGATCGCCTACGGCCGGCATCCCGCGCACTACCTTGCCGATGTGGACGATCAAGCCCTCGATGGGACGGCGGACGTCTTCTACCTGCACTTCCCAGTCCGGGCCGACGATGCGCCCGGTATCGGCGACCTGCCCGCCGGACGCGACGTAGAAACACGTTTCCTGTAAGACCAACTCCACCGCATCGTCTGTGAAGGCTTTCGTGTCCAGCCCATCGCCGCGGATCATGCCGGCGACGTGCGTTTTGACGCTGAAGCCGCTGTACGGGTCGTGGCGGAGCGGGTGACATTCCTGGCACTGCACCCAATCGTAGAGGACGGGGTAGAGCAGGTTGTGCGGATCCACTTCCATGTCTTCCGCCTCGTCGTGGAGGCCGCCGCGTGATTCGCGGATCAGCGTGTAGCCCTCTTCATCCACAAGGAAGCCGTGCTCTTTGGCGACGTCGCGGGTCACTTCCGGCGGCAGGCCCAGCGTGTCGTGTAGGAAGAACGCTTCCGCGCCGGGGATGACGGTTTTCCCCTGGCCCTGGAGATAGGTGATGATCTCTTCCAGGCGGGCCAGACCTTGATCCAGCGTGCGCAGGAAGCGCTTTTCCTCGCTGTTGATCGTGGCCTTGATGAAGTCCACGCGGGCGGGCAGTTCGGGGAAGGTCGCGCCCATGATGCTGACAACCGTATCCACCAGATCGGCCATGAAGGGCGCGGTGAAGCCAAGCTTGCGCCCGAAGCGCACGGCGCGGCGCAGCACCATCCGGGGGACGTAGCCCTGGCCCTTGTTCGCCGGTTTGACGCCGTCGCCGATGAGGAAGGTCAGCGCGCGGATGTGGTCGGCGATAACGCGGTAGGCGGTGAGGTTGGTCTCGCGTTCCGCGTCGCTCTGCCCGGCCAGTTCCTGCGTCTTGGCGATGATGGGGCGGAAGAGGTCGGTGTCGTAGTTGGCCGTGACGCCTTGCAGGATGGCGACGATGCGCTCGAAGCCCATGCCGGTGTCCACGTGGCGGGCGGGGAGCGGTTCCAGTTGACCGTTGCCCAGGCTGTTGTATTGAATGAAGACCAGGTTCCAGATTTCGGTGAAGCGGGCGCAATCGCCGTTGACGCGGCAGACGTGGCCGGGGACGCCCTGCTTGTCGCAGGCTTCCGGGCCGCGGTCGTAGTTGATTTCGCTGTTCGGGCCGCAGGGGCCGGTGTCGGCCATCATCCAAAAGTTATCTTTGCGACCAAAGGGTAAGATGTGGTCCGGGTTGATGTCCGTTTCGGTGCGCCAGTAGGTCGCGGCCTCATCGTCGCGCGGCAGGATGCCCTGGTCGTCCTCAAAAATCGTGGCCCACAGGCGGTTTTTATCCAGGCCATAGACGTTGGTGAGCAAGTCCCATGCCCAGCCAATGGCTTCTTTCTTGTAGTAGTCGCCGAACGACCAGTTGCCGAGCATCTCAAAGAAGGTGTGGTGCGTGCCGTCGAAGCCGACCTCTTCCAGGTCGTTGTGCTTGCCGGAGACGCGCATACACTTCTGCGTGTCGGCGGCGCGGGAGTAGGGGCGCGCACCTGTCCCCAGGAACACGTCCTTAAACTGGTTCATCCCGGCGTTGGTGAAGAGCAGCGTGGGATCATCCTGCGGCACGAGGCTGGCGCTGGGGACAAGCGTGTGGCCGCGCTCGGCAAAATAATCCAGGAACATCCGGCGAATTTCGGCGCTGGTAGGTTTTTTACTCATCATAATTGCTCCCTTAAGAATAGTCGCACAGTCGTCAGTCGGATAGTCGCATAGTCAAAAAACTCTGCGTCTCTGCGTCTCTGCGTTGAAAAATTTTCAAAACACAAATCCTTTGTGTCCTTCGTGTCCTTCGTGGTGAAAAATTTCTCATTCAACGCGCTGTGGGAGCATTGTAAAGGGAAAGGGGGTGTCTGTCAACCGGGGCGACTTCACGATTCCGGCCCCGGGGGCGCGTCTGGGGGCGGTTCCGGGCGTTGACGCGGCCGCGACAGCCAGACCAGCCCTAGCACCGACGCGGCCACCGTACCGGCGACGGCGGCTGTGACGGTGATAATGCTTTTGGCGCGTGGTTTACGGCCGGGCTTGGGTTCTGCCGTTGCTGTTGGCGGGGTGGGGCTGGCGGTCTCTATCTCGGTAATGGTCGCCGGTTCGCTGATGACGGCTTCTAGCAGTGGATCAGGGACTTCCGGCGGCTCCGGCTGGGCCAGCGAGCCGAATTTTTGGGCGTAGACGTGGGTGAACTCGGCGCCCAGCAGGAAAATCTGCGCGGAATAATAAATCCAGACCAGCAGCGCCACCAGCGACCCGGCAGCCCCGTAAGCCGATCCCACGCCGCTGCGCCCCATATACAGCCCGATTCCCACTTTGCCGACGGTGAACAGCAAGGCGGTCACGACTGCGCCGACAATGACATCCTTCCATGCGATTTTGACGTCGGGCAGGACTTTGTAGATGACGGCGAACAGCAGCAGCACCATCGCCAGGGAAAACAACGAACTGCGAAGCTGCGCCCCGCCGCTCAATCCGAAGGTTTTGATGAGGGCGGCCAGCACCACGTCGGCGAAAAGCCCCAGGAGCAGCAGCGCGCCGACGCCGAAGACCATCGCAAAATGCAGCAGCCGTTGTTCGAGGTATTTAAGGACAGGGCGCCCGGAGCGCGGCGGCGCGTGCCAGATGGTGTTGAGCGCGCCCTGTACGTGGTTGAACAGCCCCGACGCGCCGATCAGGATCGTCCCCAGGCCAATCAGTGAGGCCGCGATACCCGAAGGGGCGCTGTTGAGGTTGGCGATCATCATCTGAATCACAGCGGCCAGTTCTGGCCCCACGAAGCCTTCAATCTGGTAGGCGATTTCGTCGCGGGCGGCGCGCTCGCCGAAGACCAGGCCGGTGATGCCAATGAGAACGATGAGCAGCGGCGCTATCGAGAAGATGGCGTAGTAGGCCAGGGCTGCCGCCAGCCGCGAGGCTTTGTCGCGTTGCCAGGCGATGACGGTGTCTTTGATCAGCTCAAAGATATTCTTGGGCAGGCGTCTCAGCCGCCGCCAGCGAGAAGGACTTTGCATGATCAGTCTCCGGGTTCTAATAGCCCGCGGTGCTCAGGGATTTCCTGGAGAAACGTCGCGGTCGCCGACTCCGGCAACCGGGCGGCTTGCGCCTGCAATAAGGCGCGGGCGCGTTCCAAGACCTGCGCCGCGCGCGGATCACCCAATGCCCGCAAAGCCTGATAGCCATGCCAATGCGCGCGCCAGGGGCGGATCACGCCATCCGCCAGCGGGGCACGGTCTAGCAACCTCAATGCCTCTGCGAGCGGGGTCTGCGCTGCCGCCGCCCGACCCTCCGCCGCCCACAGGTGCGCCAGCGTGCTCAGCCCCAGGGCCAGATACCCCGGCTGATTGAGTTCACGCCACCGGGCGACCGCTGCCGTGAAATGCCCCTCCGCCGCCTCCACCGCCCCCTGCGCCTGCGCGATGCAGCCCAACGTGTATTCGGCCACGCCAACGCGCAACGGCGCGCTCACCTGCTGAAATCCGGCGCGCGCAACTTCGGCCTGTCGCTGCGCCTCGGCCAGCTCGCCCTGATCCAGTCGCGCGCCGGCCAGCCCCAACGCGGCAATGGCGGCCCCCCACCGGTCGTCGGACTCGCGGCATAAGGCGGCGGCTTCCTCATACGCGGTGACGGCGGCGGTGTACTCCCCTAACTCATACGCGATGCTGCCTAGATTGTTGTGGCTCAACCCCTGTGCGCGCCGGTCGCCGATGGCGCGGCGCAGGTCCAGGGCGCGGGTGTAGTAGTCGCGCGCCTGGAGATACTCGCGCTGCCGCTGCGCCACGATGCCCATAATGTTATAGGCGTCCGCTTCGCCGCGCCGGTCGCCCAGTTCCTGGCAGAGCGCAAGGCTTTGTTCCAGATGGGCCTGGGCCACCGCGTACTTCCCTTGTTGCCAGGCCACATTCGCCAGCCCTTGCAGCGCGTCGGCCAGCACGGGTTTGGCCCCAGCGCGTTCGGCGGCGACGCGCGCGCGCTCGTAAAGGGCGCGCGCGGCGGTAGGCGGCGCTTCCTGGCGGCGCAGCGCGTAGCCCCATTGCCGGTAGCCGGCGGCCAGCAGCGCCTCGTCGCCGGCGGCCAGGGCCAGCGCGACGGCGCGCTCGGCGGCGGCGGCGGCGGCAGGGTAGTCGCCGGTGGCTTCGGCGTAGTGCGCCTGCCGCAGCGCTACTTCAATCTGGCGGCGGGGATCGTGCAGTTCGGGCGGGCCGTCCGTTACCAGCGCGGCCAGTGCGTCCAGGGCGGCGCGCTGTTCCGCACGCTGTCCGGCTATATCGTAGACGTTTTCCAGGCCGTTCAGCAAGGCATAGCGTAGCTCGGGCGCAGACGCCAATTCCAGTCCGCGCCGGTAGGCCGCCAACGCCTGCTCGTGGGCGTACATCTGCCGGGCCTGGTCGCCGGCCTGGAGCAGGTAGCCGACGGCGGACGGTCGTTGCGCCCGGTCGGCATGGTAAGCCAGTAACGCGACTTCGGCCGGGGTGTGGGCTTCCAAC
Source organism: Anaerolineae bacterium (assembly GCA_034429475.1). Classification (GTDB taxonomy): domain Bacteria; phylum Chloroflexota; class Anaerolineae; order B4-G1; family SLSP01; genus JAKQHY01. Next base: position 6,371 of record DAOUGD010000338.1, on the reverse strand, counting down.
GCGGCGGCGAGGCGGGCGTGGAGCAGGCGGCGCAGCGGGGCGGGGACGTTCTGGTAGAGCGCGCGGCGGATGTTGTCGTGCGCAAAATCCCAGGCGGCGCCCACCGGCCGCACCAATTGCCGCGTTTGCCATTCGGCCAGGGCCGCCGTCGCCGTTTCCGGCGCACACTCCCCGGCAGCGGCGAGCAGCGCGGCGTCAAAGGGACGCCCATAAGCGGCGGCCAGAGTCAGCAAGTAGTAGCCGGTCTCGTCGAGGCGCGCGGTGCGTTGCAGGATGATGTCCTGGACGCGGTCCGGCAGGGTCAATCCGGCCACGTCGCCCTGCCATTCCCACCCGGCGGCGGCGGGGATGAGCCGGCCCTGGTCGCGCAGGGCGGCCAGCACCTCGGTGATGATGAAGGGGTTGCCCGCGCTTTCCCGGTATAGATAGGCTGCCAACGGCGCGCTCTCCTGGGCCGCGAGCAATCGGGCGGTGAGTTGCGTCACGTCCTGCTCCGTCAGTGGGGACAGGTGGTGGTGATACAGCCGGCCATCGCGGTCGAGGCTGCGCTGTAAGCGGCTGAGGGGATGATCGGGTGGGGTCTCTTCGGGGCGATACGTCCCCACCCACCAGCAGGGGAGGTCAACCAGAGTGCGCACCAGGGAATGGAGTAAATCCAGAGTGTCGCCGTCGGCCCAGTGCAGGTCGTCCAGGAACAGGACGAGGCCGCGCGGCGGCGTCCAGGCGCGCAGGAGCGCGGCCACGGCGGCGAAGAGGGCGGCGCGTTCCGGGGGGATGAGCGGGGGCGCGTCCGGGCTGACTTCCGGCAGCAGCCACGCCAGATCGCGGCAGACGGCCGGGGGCAGCGCGCGCTGCGCCGCAGCGGGCAGGCGTTCCAGGCGCAGCCGCAGGGCTTCGTGGAGCGCCTGATAGGGGACGGCGCGGTTAAATTCGTAGCAGCGGCCGACGAGCGTTAGCCCGCCTTGGCCGGCAATCAGGTGGGCGACTTCGTGGATGAGGCGCGTTTTGCCGATGCCGGCGGGGCCGGCCAGGAGCGTCAACCCGCCGTCCCCGCGCCGGGCCGCGTCCCACTGCGTCAGCAGCCAGGCGTGGGCGTCGGCGCGCCCCACCAGCGGCAGGGTTTTGAGGGTGAGCGGCGCGGTGTGAGCCTCCGGCGGCTTCCCTGCGTCCAGGGTTGCGTCGTCGCACAGCCGCCGGTAGAGCGCCTCGGTCTCGGCGGTGGGGACGACGCCTAATTCATCCGCCAGCATCTGACGGCAGTGTTCGTACTGCTTGAGCGCGGCGCTGCGCTGCCCGGCGAGGGCCAGGAGCAGCATTTTGTGGCGGTGCGCCTCTTCGCGCCAGGGGTCGAGGGCCAGCAGACGGTCGGCGTAGCGCAACCCGGCTTCCACTTCGCCCCGGCGGGTGTGGTGGGCGATGAGGGTGTGCAGCACGGCGGCGATTTTTTGTCGCCACCGCTCGCGCTCGATGACCAGCCAGGTCTCGAAGTCCGGGCAGTCGTTGAGGTATAGCCCGGCCAGCAGGTCGTCGCGGTACAGGGCCGCGGCCTCGGCCAGCGCGTCCGGGGCGGCCGGCGGCGCAGTCAGGGCGACAAAGGCGGTCGTGTCCCGCCAGCAGATGGCGGCGTTGAACGTCGCCGCGTCGCGGTCGGCGGTCACGCAATCGGGGAGCAGCGCGTTGAGGTTGTGCAGCACGCGGCTGAGGTTGCCGCGCCCGCGCGCTTCGGGCTTATCCGGCCAGAAGAGGTCGGCCAGGTGAGCGCGGGACTGCGGCCGGTCCTGTGCGGCCAGATAGCACAGCAGGGCCAGCGCCCGGCGCGACTCGAATCCCTGCACGGGCTGCCCGGCGCGCTCCACGCGCACCGGGCCTAAAAGGTATAAATAATTCTCGAAATTCATACCATCGCGCGCTTTTGCGAAGGATTTGCGAAGAGTCGTCGAGTATAAGATAGCATAGTTGGGTGAAGTCACAAGTGAGTGAGTTGCGAGTTAGGAGTTGCGAGTTGCGAATAGCGAATGGTGAATGAGCGATCTACTCATTCCTCATTACCCATTACTCATTTCTCATTACAATTTGAGGAGCAAGGGTGTTGGCTAACGAGCCGCAGTATCACGCTTATTTGCTGCGTTGTTGGCGGGAGCTGCCGGCCCATCCCGGCGATGCATCGGCGGACTGGCGGTTTGCGCTAGAGCAGGTGGGGCCGCCGCCGCAGCGGTATGGGTTCGGGTCACTGGAAGCGGTGTTTGTGTTTTTGCGGGAGGCGCTGGAATCCCCTTCGGCGCATTTAGAGCATACACTTTCATCACATCACGATTCAGGTAAAGGAGACGATTATGAAAACACATAGCAAATGGATGATGCTGTTAGTGGCCGTGGCGTTGTTGAGCGCGACGGCGTTAGGGTTGCATTTAGCCAATGCAGCCATGCTGCACGTCAGCACGCTGGCCGATACAACGGTCAACGACGGCTACTGTACGCTGCGGGAAGCGCTCATCAATACGAATGATGATGCGGCGACCTGGCCCGATTGCGCCGCCGGTGTGGGCGCGGACGTGATTTATCTCACCCATCTGAGCGGCCAGATTACGTTGCTCTCCGATCTGCCGGCCATCACTGATACCGACGGGTTGACGCTGCAAGGCCCCGGCGCGGCGCAGCTCACGATCAACGGCAACGGCCAACGGCGCATTCTCAACGCGCAACCGGGTGTGCCCCTCGTGGTGCGCAATCTGACCCTGGCGCGGGCCGGCGGGGGTTTCGGCAGCGCCATCAGCGTGGAGAACGCCGCCCTGGAATTGTGGAGCAGTGCCGTCTTGAGCAGCACCAATACGGCCGTTTCCATCGTCGGCGGCAGCCTCACCGTTGTTGACAGCCGCTTGAGCGGCAATACCACCAGCGGGTCGGGCGCAGCGATCAAGGCGGTCAACGCGCCGACCACCGTAGTGGATGCTTCGGAATTTATGTTCAACCAGGCCGGCAGCGGCCATGCTCTCTATCAGGCCGGCGGCAGTTTGACGTTGAACAATAGCCGGTTTCAGCAAAATGGCGTGATCACCAGCGACGGTTATGGCACGGTGGATTACAGCGGAGATATGGCGATTACGGTGACCGGTTGTGACTTCGTGGATAACCTGACCCGGCAGGGCGGCGCGCTGCACGATGCGGGGGGCAATGGGGTGGTGCGGATCGAGGACAGCCGGTTCATCGGCAACGTGGCTGGGTATGCCGCCGGCGCCATCCGCAGCGGCGGCGGGCGCATCCTGGACATCCGCCACAGTGTGTTTATAGAAAACTCGGCGCTGGCCGACGGCGACGGCGGCGTCATCAACAGCTACGCGCCCATCACGATTACCGCCAGTGCCTTTTACAGCAACACGGCCGAGATGGGCGGCGTCATTTACACGCACAATGACGCTACCGGCCCCATCACTATCTTCGACAGTCTATTCCAGGGCAATCACGTCACAAATTCTGGCGGCGTGATTTGGTTTGGGCGCGGCCTTTACGTGACGAACAGCACTTTCTATAGCAATACGGCAGGGTATGCCGGCGGTGCGCTGGCTTCCGCCGAAGGCTGGGGTGAAATTAACAACAGCACTTTTGATCATAACGGGAGCAATAACGGCGCGGCGTTGTATTTCAGTAATGGCTGGGCGCCGCCGATCACGTTGCGCAATACCATCATCGCCAACCCGTTATGGGGCAATAACTGTTATGCTTATACCGGCGCGTATGGCGACGGTGGCTACAATCTGCAATATCCCGGCACCGGTTGCAATCCGGCGATCACGGAAGTAAATCCCTTGTTGGACCCGGCCGGGCCGCGCAGAAACGGCGGCCCCACGGCTTCGATTGCGCTGCAATCCGGCAGCCCGGCCATTGACCGTGCGCCGGCGGGCGGCGGCTTCTATTGTCCGGCGACCGATCAACGCGGCGCGCTCCGCCCGGTGGATGGCGACGGCGTCGGCGCGGCGGATTGCGATAGCGGCGCATTCGAATACGACAGCATCCCGCCCACGCTTACCCCTCCGCCCTTTCCCACTGCGACCCCCGCGCCCACTGCGACGCCGCTGCCCGTGCCGGTGGTGGCCTTCAGCAAGACCGCCGAGGATGTGAACGGCGCGCCGTTGTTGCCCGGCGACACGCTCCGCTACACCGTGCGCGTGACCAACACCTTTGGCTTCACGGCCACCGGCGTGACGATCAGCGACGCCATCCCCACCGATACGACGTACCTCGCCGATTCGGACACGCCCGAAGCGGACGCCGACAGCGACCCGCTGGTGTGGAGCAACCGCGCCATCCCCACCGGCGCGCAGACGTTCACGTTTGAGGTGCAGGTCAACGCGGCGGCCGGCGGGCGCGTGATTCAGAACGTGGTATGTGTGGTTCAGCCGGGCGTGCCGGAGCGTTGCACGCCGCCCGTCACGCCGCCGGGGGCAGAGGGCGGCCTGGTGCAGCCGCAACTTCAAATGCACAAGCACGCAGTGGATGTGAACGGCGCGCCGCTGTTGCCCGGCGACATCCTCCGCTACACGCTGGTCGTGACCAATCCGCACAGCCTCGCGGTGGCGGGCGTGGTCATCAGCGACGCCTTACCGCTGCACACGGCCTACGTCGCCGGTTCGGCCACGCCGCCGGCGGATGCGGACGTGGATCCGCTGGTGTGGAGTGAGCAGAGTTTCGCGGCCGGCGACGCGCGCACCTACCAGTTCGACGCGCGTGTGGAAGCGACGGCCGGCGGGCAAACCATCGCCAACACGGCCTGCTTCACGCAGCCGGGCATCCCCCAGACCTGCACCGCGCCGGTCACGCCCCCCGGCGCAGATGGGGGAATGGTGCTGCCCGTGCTCCTGTTCAGCAAAGCTGCGTTCGACGTGAACGGCGGGGCTTTGAAGGAAGGCGATCTGATCCGCTACACGCTCACCGTGACGAATCCGCACGGCGTGGTTGTGTCCGGCGTGGTCATCAGCGACGCCATTCCCGCCCACACCACCTACGTGGCCGATTCGGACACGCCAGAAGCGAACGCCGACGGCAATCCGCTGGTGTGGAGCGGGCAGAGTTTTGCGCCGGGGAGCCTGATCCCGCTGGTCAAAACTTACGTCTTCACCGTGACAGTGGACGCGGGGGCGCTGGGGCAGGTCATCCGCAACACGGGCTATCTAACCCAGCCGGGTTTGCCGCAAGTCAGCACGCCGCCGGTCGAACCGCCCAACGGCGGGCAGGTGAAGGCGCAGATTTATCTACCGCTGGTGAGCAGCAATTACCCGGCGCCATAACGGTGGAGGAGGGGGCTTGAAATAACCGGGTAGGGCAAGTTGCCAACTTGCCCTACCCGGTTATCTGTCTTCAGTCAGAGGATCAGTATTTAAGGAGGTAAGACGATGAAACACGCATTTCGGTTATGGGTTTTGATAGCAGTCTTGTTGACGATGGTTGCGCCGCGCCCCGCGCAGGCGGCGGCGCCGCATTACGCCTTCAGCGTCTCGCTGGGGACGTATGACGACATCAACGATGAGGGAGGATATACCACTATTGATGTCAGCGCCGATACTGACGATGGCGCGGCGAATATTGACCTGCCCTTCACCTTCACCTACGATGGCGCGGCCTATACCACCGGGCGCATCAGCGTCAACGGCTGGCTGGAGATGGGGCAGACGTATACCGAAGGCGGCTATACGAATGCATTGGAATCTACCAATGCCAAACCCTTGTTGGCCCCGCTGTGGGATGACCACGTTCTGGACGGGGAAATCGGTTACGTGACCCTGGGCAGCGCGCCGAATCGCGTCTTTGTGGTGCAGTGGACGGATGTGCTGTGGTATTACGAGGATGGCACTCCACAGGATTTCCAGGTGCGGTTGTATGAGACGACCAACGTCATCGAGTTCATCTATGGGGCTATGAATGTGCCTGGCGAGCCAGGTGAGGCATCCGCTTCTATCGGCATTAACGACGCGACCGGCGGGAGCGGGCACTTCCTCAGCATCACCCCCGCCGCCGGGACCGCCGACGCGGTCAGCAGCGCGACGGCGAACAACAGCATCAACTCGGCGGCGCACCTGCCCAGCGGCAAGACCTACACCTTCACGCCGGTGAACCCCAACGCCGCGCCGCCCTGCGCCGTCAACGTCAGCCCGGCGGATGGCGCAACCAACGTGCTCCGAAACACGACGCTGAACTGGCGTTCCGGCGGCGGGCAGGTGGATGGATACCTTGTTTCTTTGGGCACAGATACGGCGTTTCCAGAGAAATAATCATCCCAAAAGCGGGGGTGAGACAGGGACGATTTTCACGAACCATTGGCCCAAGTGCGGCAAACGTTCCAAGCGTTTTTCTAACTCCACCATGGCTTTCTTCGTTAA
>DAOUGD010000337.1:0-19275 GCA_034429475.1 Anaerolineae bacterium | reverse complement strand
GTTAACGTGGGTGTTCCAGTGGGGGTAGGGGTCGCGGTGGAGGTTGGGGGAGTTGTGGGGGTAGGCGTGGAGGTAGGCGCGGGCGTTGGGGCAGGCGGAATAATCAGCACTTGACCTGCGGTAAGGTCGTCCGACGCCAGTGAATTGAACCCGTATAGGGTGTCAACAGTGATGTCATACAATGACGCGATGCCGGCCAGCGTATCCCCTTCCTTGACAGTGTAGTAGGTCCCACCGGGCGGCAAGGTTGGAGTGGGCGGAAGCGTTGGCGTGGCTGTGACCGTCGTGGTGGCGGTCGGCGGCAAAGGGGTCTCGGTAGCGGTGGGCAGCACGGGCGGCGATGGTCGGTCGGTGCGGTTCAGCAACACCAATCCACCTACCAACGCCAGCAGGAGCGCTATCGCCCCGGCTATCAGCATCAAGCCCTGACGGCGCGTGCCGGGTGTGGTCGGCACTTCGCCCAGCGCGACCAGAGAGGTCTGGCGGCGGCCTCGCCAGGCAGCAAGCGCTCCCCCCCATAGCCCCGCGCGCGGTTGTGGCGGCTGCCGGTTGACGATCACGCCTAGAAGATGGGCATTGACCCGACGGAGTTCTTGAACGGTGCGCTTCACCATCCCCCGGCGCGTGTCGCCGAGGTTGGTCACCAACAGCACCCCGCCTTCCTTCATCTGCGTTGCCAGGATGACAGCATCGGGCGCGGTCAAAGCTGGCGAGCCGTCAAAGAGCAGCAGATCGGCTTCGTCCAACAGCGCCTCAATCACCTGCTGCATTCGTTTCGAGCCGAGCAATGCGGCGGGGTCAGGCAAAGGGTCGCCACAGGGCAAGAGGCGCAGGTTAGCCACGCCGGTATCCTGAAGGTAAGATTTTACCTCAAGTTCTGGGGTCAGGAGGATATGACTCAATCCCCCGGTATTGGAGACGTTGAAGACCTGGTGGAGTACCGGACGACGGAGGTCTGTGTCCACCATGATGACGCGCAAGTCGGCCTCGGCCATGGCGATGGCCAGATTCGCCAGCGTCACGCTCTTCCCTTCGGTGGGATCAGAACTGGTAACCAGCAGTGTGCGCATCGGTTGATCGAAAAAGTAGAGATGAATTTTGGTGCGCAACGCACGATAGGCTCCGGCCGGAGCGGAGAGGGGCTGCCGGTGAACAATGAGTTTCTCCGCATAACTCTCGCCCGCGATAGGGGCAATGACGCCAAGCACGGGAAGTCGGGTGATCTGGGCAATCTCACCCGGCGTTCTGATCGTACCGTCAAGAAACTTGACGCACACAAAGCCGCCCACCCCCAGACCGATAGCCACGACAAGCAGCACTATCATGGCTACAGTAGAGCCGGTCGTTTGGTAAAGCAGTGTCGCAGGCTCAATGACAGAAAGTATAGTTGTCAAAGCTCATTTTCCCCCACCCTTATTATACGCTTACTAAACAACAATTGAAAAGGCCCTATCCCTCCAACGGATCCCGCGTAATCTCCAAAGGCGTAGGCACCAACACCGGACGCCGGATGTAGCGATTCTTCGTCTCGTGCGCCTCCTGGAGGAAATGTTGATGCCCGTAGGGCAACACCCGAATCTGCAACTTCTGCGCCAACAGCGTCGCGCCGCCCTCGGTCAGGTATTGCGCGTGGAGCACCTGGAAGCCGCTCGAACAAGCGTCCAGCCCCGCGAGCACGCCAGGCACGACCACATCCGCCAGAGCCGAAACGTCTTGCTCCACGTTAGCCTCGAAGTATAGCCACAACGTCCGCAGCCCGTCAGCGTAGTCCACGTTCTGGGCCACAAAACGCCCGGTCAGGCCGGGGAACTGCGCGGCGATGCGCTGGAGGTCATATCCCCAAATCTTCACGCCGCCCCAGGCCACGGCAGCGTCCAGCCCCTGGCGCCCCACGTTGTCCATCCGCCCGTTGGTCAACACCATCTGGCCTTTGTCGTAAGCCAGTCCCGCCCGGCGCGCAATGGCTTTGATGTCCACGCCGGTCTCTGTTTTCAGCAGATCGGCCAGTTCGGCCAGGTCCCAAAGGTGCATCATATCCAGTGGGCAGTTGACCACTTCACCCTGTAGACAGGTGGCGAACGCCAGCCCATAATGCGCGTCGGGAGCATTCTGGAGGGTCGGGTTGCCGGCCTCGTCCACGCCGCCCAACAAAAAATACACGTTGGGATTGGACTTCAAAGCGGACCAGGGGAAGGGATTCACCTGGAAATACTTGTCCAGGAACGCCTTCACTCGCTCCGGCTCGTTGCGCTCCAACAAATACATCACCAGCGTCCACAGCATTGTGGTAGCGTTGCCGGAGAACCCTGTCTTCAACTCCGCCGCGCCGAACCCGGTCGAAAAGGTGCGCGCCAAAACGCCGAACTGACGGCTCCCCTCGTCCGTTGCCGCAATATCTTCGATTTTTTGCGACACCAGATTGGCGTCAATCAGGCCCAACCACGCAGCGATCTGGAAGAGCTTGTAGGGCGGCAGCGCCTCGCCGGTCAACGTGAACTTGAAGTCCACGTTCTTGCCAAAATCAATCGTAGGGCGCAGGGTTTTCAACTCGTTGACGATAGTGACCAGGGAGGGCGCATAGGTGTACACGGCGATCAGGGTCTTGCCGGACGCGCGCTGCGCCACGTCACAAATGGCCTGGGCAATCTCTTGAGCGTTCAGCCCCAGGGAACGGTATGTGATGTGGTCAAATTCCTTGCCGATCATCGCCAACAACTGCGCCATGTTGTAACTCGCGCCCCAGGCCGGCTGCCCCGGCGCAGCGGTCGCCGTCGCCATGATCACCTCAACATGCTGATAACGCTCAATCTGCCAATTTGCCTTCAAGAACTCGGTCATAGCCGGCAGCGCTTGCATGATTTGATCGTAAGACATCAAAAAGTACTTCGATTTCCCGGACGTGCCGGAACTCCGCAGCACTTGCGCCGAGTCGAGGTCGCCAATACTGGTGCGATCGCGCGGCGAATAGCGATAGAAGAAGTCGGCCGTCATCACCGGCAAACGGCGCAAAGACTCCGGGCTATCCAGAAACGCCAGGTCGGTGATGCCATGCGCGCGCCAGAAGGCAATGCAGGCGCGGTTGTATTTCCCCAGATACCGCACTCCCTGTAACGCCTTTTTGACGGCCAGCTTCTCCTGCACCGCCGGCGGCGTCAACCGCTGCATCCAATCAATCAAATTGATGGCGCGCAGCACCGGGAGACGGGCCAAAACGTGCTGTACGCGCATCAACGCGAGCATCGTCGCATCCATCTCGGCCAACGTGGGTGCAGTCTCAACCAATGGAGCAACCTGGGCGGCGCTCAACTCGAGATAATCGTTGTCTGTTTGAATATCCACGGAAAACCTCCTCCTCTAAAAATGCCACAGAGATCACAGAGTTCACAGAGAAAACCCTTTGTGTCCTTCGTGTCCTTTGTGGTGAAAATTTTCATCCCACCGCCGGTGAACCACTGGTTAATGACGAATTCCCTTGAAAATAGCCACAGAGATCGCAGAGTTCACAGAGAAAACCCTTTGTGTCCTTCGTGTCCTTTGTGGTGAAAAATTTTCATCCAACCGCCAGTGAACGCCAGGCGTTGATGAATTCCCCTGTGAATATTCGTCATTATACGCAGAGTAGAGCAATAGTCACCTGATCCACAGAGGTTGTGTTTACCCTGCTTCTGACTACAATGAGAGTGCCTGGCCTACGGCGGCAGCATGGGAAAATTCCAGAGAGAAAACGGTGCTCCTCTGTGTTTTCCGTATCCTATTCTAAAAGTGGCCGCCTGAGCTATTCTACTATGGTTAATGGAAGGAGGTTCGACGTGCAACCCGTGGCAGTTCGCAACCAGGTGCAGCTCATCACCTATCCCGATTCGTTGGGCGGCGACTTGCCCGCCCTGTACGCGGCCCTCACCGGCCCCCTCGCGGGGATATTCGGCGGCGTCCACATCCTGCCGTTCTACCCCTCGTCGGGGGATCGCGGCTTCGCGCCTATCACCTACCGCGAGGTCGAGCCGCGCTTCGGCGGCTGGGAGGACATCCGCCGCATCGGCGCAGAATTCGATCTGGCCGCCGACCTGATGGTCAACCACATTTCGCGGCGCTCGCCCTACTTCCAGGACTTTGCCCGGCGCGGGCGCGCCTCTGAGCACGCCGACCTTTTCCTCACCCTGGATAAAGTCTGGCCCGACGGGACGCCGCCCGCCGCCGACGTGGCGCGCATCGCCCTGCGCCGCCCGGAGCACCCCTTCACCGACGTCGCCATCGCGGAGACGGGGGAGACGGAGCGCCTCTGGGCCACGTTCGGCAGCCGCGACTGGGTGGAGCAAATTGACCTGGACGTACACTCGCCCCGAACGCGGGCGCTGCTCCAGGCGGAGCTGCGCCACCTGCGGGATCAGGCGATCCGCATCGTGCGGCTGGACGCGGTGGGCTACGTCATCAAGAAACCGGGGACGAGCTGCTTCTTCGTCGAGCCGGAGATTTACGCCTTCCTTGACTGGCTGCGCGCTTACGCGGACGAGATCGGTCTGCTGCTGCTGTCGGAAGTCCACGCGCCCTTTGGCGTCCAGCACGCCCTGGCGGATCACGGCTACCCCGTCTACGATTTCGTCCTGCCGTTCCTGACGCTCTACACCCTGTTCAACCGGTCGAGCAAGAAGTTGCGCGACTACCTGCGAGTCTGCCCGCGCCGGCAATTCACCACGCTCGACTGTCACGACGGCATCCCCGTCCAGCCCGACCTGGACGGCCTGCTCACGCCGCAAGAGGCCGCGCCCGTCGTGGCGCAGTTGCTCACGCGCGGCGCCAACCTCACCCGCCTGATGACGCCGCCCGCCGCGCACCCCGACTTTGACGCGCACCAGGTAAACATCACCTACTACTCCGCGCTCGGCGCCAATGACGACGCCTACCTGATCGCGCGGGCCATCCAGTGCTTCGCGCCGGGCATCCCGCAGATCTATTACGTGGGGGCGCTGGCCGGGGAGAACGACGACGCAGCGGTCGCCGCCGCCGGCGAAGGCCGCGCCATTAACCGCCACAACTACACGGCGGATGAGATAGACGCCGCGCTCCAACGCCCGGTGGTGCAACGCCTTTTCGAGCTGATCCGTTTCCGCAACACCTACCCGGCCTTCGACGGCGCGTTCAGCGTGATGGATACGCCGGAGCACGCGCTGGCATTGCGGTGGGATCATGGGGACGCCACCTGCGTCTTGTCGGTGGACTTGCGCGACCAAATGGCGCGCATCCGCTATCGGGGGGAAAACGGGGAATGGGCGGAGATCGTGGTCTAAAACTCCGCCCCTTTATCAATCGCCGCCTGGATGCAGCGCGATGGTATATTCGCCAATCGGGTCCAAGGCTTCCTGAGCGTCGAGCCGCGTAATGATCAAGCCCAACCGGTCATAGGTTGCCCAATGAATCGCCGGGATAACAAAAGTCAGGGAACCATCCGGATTCACCCTTTGAAGAATCTGGGCTGTGGCAACCTCGGCTGAGACACGGCGGGGTTTGGCACCCTCCCCCAGGCCGGTCAGAGGCCAGAGTAGCACGGAGAACACAGCCTCCGATGTGGGCGCGCGGTAGAACTCGACGGTGAGCGGCTGACCGTCCGTCGCCCGGTCAAACGTCACTTCGATCAAGTCAATGCCGAAACTACTCCCGATCCCATCCTGGTACACGTAGTCCGCCCCGGCAAAAGAGAACGTGCTGACAGTGGGCTCCTGATACTGGCGATACGGATCGTAGAACCCGCATCTACCAGGAATATCAGGCTCGACGCACCCGTTGCGTTCCAACCGTAGCTCGAAGATCGCGCCGGCAAAGGCGACCAGGCTCTCCTCGTATGTCTGGAACGGGCACGATGAACCCGCAAGCGCCCGACCCATAATCCTGGGGATTGCCCCGACGAGGTCCGTGGACGCGGCGATGTCCACGATGTCTCCTGAGTACAGCGCCTTTAGGGCCTCCCCGATAATGCGCATACCCGAGGTCGGATCTTCGGCATCCCCCGCCAACCCGCCGCATTGTTCATACAGAAAACGCCAGTAGAGGCCGGCCTGATAGGGATCGATTTCGCGGTAGCTTTTGTTCAGGTCGCGCGATCTGCCGCCGCCAAACAAAATGAAGTTGTTCGCGTAAAACATATAGTTTTGTAACCACACGGTATGGCTAAACTGCCCACGAGGTTGCCCCACTGAAGAAGCCAGCACCGCTGTTCCCTCGGAAAAGAACTGCCATGCTTCATCCTTCCCGTTCACGTTTCCATCTCCGCCGCTATGCAGCAGGATGCCCCGCTGCACGTTATGAAACAATTCGTGGTGAAAACTGCTCATCAGTCCATCGGTGAGCGTGTCATAGGCGGCGTTGTCTCCCCCCTTGACCCGGATCGAAATACCCGAATGTCCCATGGCCGGCGCCCGACTATGAAACCACGTGTACCCGTCCGAAAGGGCGACCGTCAAGCGTTCCGGCTCATCGGGGCGGTAGCTCGTCCACGTAGCGTACCACGGGAATCCCCACCCATCGGTCTGGACGCGGTAGGCCTCGACCATTCGGGGAACAAGCTCTATCCCCACGTAGTCCGTGACGTCCTTCCTGGGCAGCCACGTAGCGGGGTCCTGAGGGCTTTTCCGAAAGGGGATCATGTCGCAGTAGTAGACGACCAACGCATCCGGGGCTGCGCCGGCGTGGTCTTCTTGCACCTCAGGCAGTTGCGCCACCCATTGATTTTCCAGCAACAGGGCATAGTCAGATCTGAAGGCCTGCAAGGGATCGGCGGGCGGGCGACCTGCATTGCTCACCGTGAGGTCATATCCAAAGTAATCGGTCGGCGTTGCCGTCGTTCCCCCACCAGAAACGACCGACTCGGTGAACTCGTGCGTAAAGGCAACCACGACGTCCGTCGTCGTGACACCGGTCGGGTTGGCGATCCACTGCGATTCCCGCCACACAGGGATCCTTTGATCCTGATGGTCGCCAGGATCGGGATCGCCGTGGTGCGTAGCAAGCTCCAGTGTCACCGTGACGCCTGGGGGAGGGATCGCAATGCCCCTCACCTGGACAACCACCGTGCGTTCGGCGGGGGCGCTCAGCGCGCCGTTGCGATAGAGCACGAGATGGGGCAAGTCCAATTTCTGCGGAGGAACATCGGCTACGGTTTGACCATTTTGAGTCACAAAGAGTATCGTTGCCCCAGAGGCAGCCCGCAAAGTAACCGCAGGCGCAGCAGTGGGTCGGATCAAGGAGACGGTTAATCCAGACACGGGCGCCGATGTCGAACCGGCAACAACCTGACATCCCAGTGTCAGAAACAGCAACGCGGAGAGGGAGAGTAATGAGAGTGCGTGGCCCCACCCTGCTTTCATCGAAACACCTCCTAAACGAGTACAGCCTTACCAGTCTTTGCTCTCAGCGTATCTGGCGGCCGCTCAAAAGATGTTCGAGAAAGCGTTCAAGAAGCGATCAACAAGCGATCAAATTGAGGAGCAGGGTTATCGCTTGCGATAATCCTGGATTTTGAGCCTGATCTGAATTCTACATCACTTCCCAAACACTTTCGTAAGAAAAGCCGCAATGGCCTCCTGCGTCTGGACGTTCGCATCGGTCGTAAGCGGGTCGTCGGTGAAGTGACCGTGCCATGCTTCCATAAGCTTCAAGGTCACGTCACCCCCGGCTTCCTCCAATTTGGCAGCAAAGGCTTCTGACGCCTGCATTGGAATCAAGGTGTCCGACAGGGCATAGGTGATCAAAAAAGGCGGCTCATTGCCATTCACCCAGGAGATGGGCGATACCTCTTTCAGGAAGTCTGCGGAGGCTTCGCCGATTGTGGTTCCCAAATATGGCTCCAGACATCCCTGAACACCCGCTTCTGGATAGTCGGTCAAGTTTGTATAATCAAAGAGGCCATAGATAGGGATGACACCTTGAATCCAATCCTTCTCCGGCAGCGCGGACGGACAGCCTTCCAGGTAAGGCGTGGGATCATCCACCGTGCCCAGCATCGCCACCAGATACCCGCCCGCCGACTCGCCGATGGCGGCGATGTGCTCCGTATCGAAGCCGTAGGTAGCGGCGTTGGCGTGAATCCAGGCCAGCGCGCAGAACGCATCCTGCACTTGCGCCGGATAGGTATTCATCGGCACAAACCGGTAGTTCGTCGCCACCAGCGCGTAGCCCAGGCTCGTGAAATAACTCGCGTACCGGGAGTAGTTGTATTTGCTTTCGGCCTGAAAACCGCCCCCGTGGATCGCCAGAACGGTCGGAAACGGCCCTTCGCCTTCCTTCGGCAAATACACATCGAGCCGGTGCCGCCGGGCGCCGTCGTCAACATACTGAACTTCCGCATTTGGAACGGCGGTGTAAGAGGTCCAGTCGGCCTTGGGCTTCACAGTCGGCGAAGGCGCGGCCGTCGGCGGGACCGGCGTGGGCGCAGCCGTCGGCTCGACCGCGACAACTGGCGGTGTGTCCGTCGCCTTCACCTCGGCAATGCTGGCCTGGGATGCACACCCGGTCATCAATACAGCAGCGAGCAGCACTGCCAGCCACAACACAAACAGCGAAATCTTTGAGTCTTTCATGGCTCACCTCCTTTTATCAGTATGATACAAAACGAGCGTTAAGAGATCGTTAACCCGCAAACGAATTCGCCGGCTGATAAGAATATTTTTCCGTTCAATCCGGTCAATCCGTTGAGGCTATCCTCATGGAAGCGGCATCAGCAGCAATTTCACCTCGCAACAAAACGGGCCTATAATGACCTCATCACGCTGACTTCGCAACCATCTCTACCCATCAGTCAAGAAATTCACCCTTAGCCGGCGGTTCACCAACGGCTGAATGAAAATGTAACACAAACTTTAGTTTGTCCATTGGCAAACCGACAAACCGAAGTTTGCGTTACGTCGCTATTTGCTATTCGCTATTTGCTATTTTCAAGGGAAAAGAAGTGGCGACGAAAGAGCTACGTATCACCCTGCTGGGCGACCCCGCCATCTCCCTGGATGGCGAACCGGTCACCGGCTTTGTGTCCAGCAAGGCGCAGGCGTTGGTCTTCTACCTGGCCGCTACCGACCATCCTCACACCCGCGAAAGCCTGGCCGGCCTCCTGTGGAGCGACCGGCCTGAGAACGCCGCCAAAAGCAGCCTCCGTAACGCCCTCACGAACCTGCGCCAACTCATCGGCCCCTATTTGGACATCACCCATCAGACCGTCGCCCTCCATCGGGACATGCCGCTCTACGTGGACTGCGAGCGTCGCGCCGCCCAGCTCTCCGGCGTGCAGTGGGATGGCTCAACCGCCGCAGCGCCGGCCCCGGAAGACCTGATCGCCCTCAAAGAAACCGCCGATCTGGTCCAGGGCGACTTCCTCGATGGGTTCTACGTCGCCGACGCCCCGCTGTTCGAGGAGTGGATGTTGGCCGAGCGGGAACATCTACGATTGGAATTGGAAGAGACGCTGGAGCGGCTTGTGCGAGGCTACAGTCTCCGAGGAGATTTCCAGGCTGCCATCGCCATCGCCCATCGCTGGCTGGCGCGGGATCCGCTGCGTGAAGCGGCGCATCGCGCGCTGATGGAATTGTACGCCTGGGCCGGCGATCGTTCCGCGGCCCTGCGCCAGTACCAGACCTGCGTTCAAATTCTGCAAGAAGCGTTGGGCGTGGAACCGGCGGAAAGAACGCAAGAAATGGACGAGCGCCTGCGCAAGGGAGACCTGCCCGTCGCCCCGGCTCTCATCGCCGCGCACCTGGGCCGTGAAAGTAAAACCGTCGGAGCGTGCCCTTACCGGGGACTGGCCGCATTTCAGGCGGCGGATGCGTCCTTCTTCTTTGGACGCGAGACATTCACCACGCGATTGATGGAGGCCGTGCAAACACAGCGGCCGGTGACGGTACTGGTCGGCCCGTCGGGATCGGGCAAATCGTCGGTCGTGTTCGCCGGGTTGTTGCCCAGACTGCACGCGGCAGGGAACTGGCGCGTCGCCGCCCTGCGCCCCGGCAGCCAGCCCTTTCACGCGCTCGCGGCGGCCCTTTCCCCTCACCTGGAGCCGCGTCTGGATAGGGCCAGCCGGTCGGCCAAAGTCCGCCAACTGGCCGAAGCCCTCAGTCAAGGCACCCTCACCCTCGACGACCTCGCAGAGCGGGCGCGGGAGAAGAGCGCCGACGCACACCGCCTGCTGCTACTGGTGGATCAATTCGAGGAACTGTACACGCTTTGCCCGCGGGCCGACGTCCGCCAGCGGTTTCTGGACGCGCTGCTGACGGCGGCGCAGCGCGCCGCGGAAAGGCGGGATGCGGCATTGGCGCTCTTGCTGACCATGCGGGCTGACTTCATGGGCCAGGCGTTGACCCACCGCGCTTTCGTCGAAGTGCTGCAAACCTCATCCCTGCTGTTGGGGCCGATGACGCGGGAAGGCCTGCGGGCGGTCATCGAAAAACCGGCCGAGAAACAGGGCGCGCTGCTGGAAGCCGGACTGGCGGAGCGTCTGCTGGACGACGTGAGCAACGAACCGGGCGCCCTGCCGCTGCTGGAATTTGCCCTGACCCTGTTGTGGGAACGGCTCGACCAGGGGTGGATGACCCACCGGACCTACGAGGAAATCGGACGGGTGGAGGGTGCGCTGGCGCGCTACGCTCAACAGGTGCATGACGGATTGGCCCAGCAAGAACGCGAGAAGATTCAACACATCTTTGTCCAACTGGTGCAGCCGGGGGAAGGCACGGGCGACACCCGCCGGGTCGCCACGCAGGCCGAAATCGGCGCGGAGAACTGGCCGTTGGTGCAATATCTGGCGGAAAAACGTCTGGTGGTGACGAGCCGCGATCCCGCCACGGGACACGAGACCGTGGAGGTGGTGCATGAGGCGCTGATCGGCCACTGGGAGCAACTGCACACCTGGATGGACGCCGACCGCGCCTTCCGCACCTGGCAAGAACGGCTGCGGGCGGCCCTGTACCAGTGGGAGATCAGCGCCCAAGACGCAGGCGCGCTGCTGCGGGGCGTCGTTCTGGCCGAAGCCGAATCCTGGCTGGCGCAAAGGCCGGCCGATCTGAGCGCCGCCGAAAGCGGCTTTATCCAGGCCAGCATCGAGCTGCGGAAGCAGCGGAAGGCCGAACAAGAAGCCCAGCGCCAGCGCGAGCTGACCCAGATCAGCATCGGATTGGCGTCTCAAGCGCTGCTGGAACTCCAGGGCCGGTTTCCCGAACGCGGGGTACTGCTGGCGCTGGAGGCATTGGAAAACTACCCGTACACCTGGCAGGCAGAACGCGCCCTGGGTCAGGCCGCGCTCGGCAGCCGGTTGCGCCTGATTTTGCGGCACGGCGCGACGGTCAACGCGGCCCACTGGTCGGCGGATGGCGCGCGCATCCTCACCGCCAGCCGCGACGGCGCGGCCAAAGTATGGGACGCGCGCACCGGCGCAGCGTGGTTGACCCTCGCCAGTCACAAAGACGGGGTAGTCGCGGCGGCGTGGTCGCCTTCAGAGACGCGCATCGCTACCATCGGCGGCGACGGCGCCGTGAAAGTGTGGGACGCCAGCGCCGGCGCGGAGTTACTCACCCTGGCGCAGCCATCTGCGGCGAATGTCGCGCTGTGGTCGCCGGCGGGAGACCAACTCCTCACCGCCCACGGCGCTACGGCCCACGTTTGGGATGCGGCCACAGGCGCGCTGCGCCTGACGCTGGCGGGGCACACCGATCGGGTGAACGTGGCGGTCTGGTCGCCCACCGGGGAGCGCCTCCTCACCGGCAGCGCGGACCACACCGCCCGCGTCTGGGAGGCCCGGACGGGCCAGGAAGTGCTCACGCTTTCCGGTCACACCGATCAAATCTGGTGGGCGGCGTGGTCGCCGGACGGCGCGCGCCTCGTCACCGCCGGCAATGAGGGCGCGGCCAAAGTGTGGGATGCCAAGACCGGCGTGGAAGTGCTCACGCTCGCCAACCAGCACGCGCCGGTACGCCAGCCGGTCTGGTCGCCCACGGGGGATCGTCTCGCCGCCACCGGATTCACGGAGGGCGCGGCGCAGCTATGGGATACGGCAGCGTCGTCGCCGACGTACGGGAAAGTGCTGTTCACCCTCGCCGGGCATACGGACGTCGTCCATCAAGCGGTATGGTCGCCGGATGGCCGCCACCTTGCCACCATCAGCCAGGACGGCGGCGTCAAGATTTGGGACGCCGCGACCGGGGAGGAACGCTTCGCCCTCTTCGGCCACACCGCCGGGATTCGGACCGCCGCGTGGTCGCCCTCAGGCAAACGCCTCCTCACGGCCAGCTACGACGGCACGGCCAGGGTGTGGGAACCGGACCCGGCCCTGCTCACGATCACCGGGCTGGCAGACCAGGAAGGCGGCGTGGCGTGGTCGCCCAGAGGCGACCGCATCGCCAGCGGCTTCCACAACGGCACGGCCAGGGTCTGGGACGCGGACACCGGCGCGGAGTTGCTGGTGCTGCGCGGCGCGGAGAGCGTGCTCTTCCCTCTGCCGGGTTGGTCGCCCGATGGCAGCCGACTCCTGACCCTCAATATCTGGGAGGCCGCCCCCGACAAACCGAGCGCCAGGGTGTGGGATACCACGTCCGGCCAGGAAGTTCTGACCCTCTTCGGTCATTCCGGCTACGTGTTCGGCGGGGGATGGGCGCCCGACGGCCAACGCCTCGTCATCGGCGGCGAGGGTGACGCTACCGCCAGGGTGTGGGACGCGGCCACCGGCGCGGAACTGCTCGTCTTCCGGGGGCACGCGGGCGGGGTATGCAGCGCCAGGTGGTCGCCAGATGGGCGAACCATCGCCACCGGCAGCCGCGACGGCGCCGTCAAGCTCTGGGACGCGGCGACCGGTCAGGTCATCAGAACGCTGTTCCATTCAGCCGCCGAGTTCAGCGTAACGGTGGTGGCCTGGTCGCCGGACGGAAAACGCCTCGCCACCCACAGCAGCGACGGTGTGGGAAGAATATGGGACGTCGCCGCCGGCACGGAACTCGTGACCTTCACCGGGCATACCAGCGACGTGTGGGTGATCGTCTGGTCGCGCAGCGGGGAGCGCCTCTTCACCGGCGGGGACAACACCGTGCGGGTATGGGACGCGGCCACCGGCGTGGAACTGCTCTGTTACGATTTGGGGTATTTCGCCGACGTCGCCCTGTCGCCTGACGAGACGCGCCTCGTCGCCGGCGCCTTCCACAGCCCCCTGAAAGTGTTCCCCACGTGGACATCGCTGGAAGCGTTGATAGCTTACGCCCGTGAGCATTGCGTCGTCCGCGAGCTGACAGACGCAGAACGTGAGCTGTTTGGGCTGTCGCTGATGACACGCTATTTGCGCGGATAAGACAACCCGAAGTACCTTTTCACTGTCATCGCTACAAATTCCACCGGAGAAGTGTATACTTACGGCGTGGAGTCGGGGCGAACCTGTTCCAACGGCCTCGACCCTATCATCCCATAAATTCTGCTGTGTTTGGAGGAGTTACCGATGCATCTCAAACCATGGACACTTCTACTGGCGTTGGCCCTGCTGCTGAGCGTGTGGGGCGGGCTGTGGGCGGGGAATCCCGCTCTCTCGCAAGCGGCGGACACCGTAATCTACGACGACGCGCTGCTGACAGGCTGGGCAGCTTCGACTTACAATGACGCGACCGTCAACATCACCAACACCGACCCGGTCTATCAAGGTACACACTCGATCGCCGTCACCTACGACGGCGGCTGGGCGGGCGTATGGCTGGCAAACTGGGACAGCAGCCTGGATGTTAGCGCCTACGATACACTCCGCTTCTGGATCAACGGCGGCGCGGAGGGCGGCTACCCGGTCGTGTTCACCTTTCATTTTGATGGCGACATGGAGATCGTACAGACCATCACGCCTGTGGCCGATACCTGGATGCAGATAGATGTGTCGCTGCTGGGCTACACTTCCCTTGGCTTCTATGGCATCGAGATGTTTAACAACTCCAATGACGCTCGTCCCGCCTTCTACGTGGATCAAATTGTCCTGGTGGACACCGGCGCAGCCCCGCCGACAACAGTGCCTCCCACCGGCGGCCCGACCTTGAGCGTGAATGTCTCCGCCGACCGGCACGCCATCAGCCCCTACATCTACGGGATGAACTTTGCCGACGAAGACCTGGCGGAAGAGCTACAACTGCCGGTGCGCCGCTGGGGCGGCAACTCGACCACGCGCTACAACTGGGAGATCAACGTCCACAACACCGGCGCGGACTGGTACTTCGAGAATATCCCCCGCGCTGCGAATGAGTCGGCGGACGCTTTTGTGGCGCAAGACCGACGCACCGGCAGCAAAACGCTGATGACTATACCGCTCATCGGCTGGACGCCCAACCGCCGCGTGGGAGGCCACCCGTTTGACTGCGGCTTCAAAGTCAGCAAGTATGGCGCACAGGTGCCGGATCCGGAGCGTTCCTGGATGGCGGCGGTGGATCCCTGGGACACTGACTGCGGCAGCGGCTTCCGCGCGGGCGACCCCGTCGCCATCCCCATCACCGGCAACGACCCGCACGACACCAGTATGGCGATCACCACCACGTTTGTCACGACCTGGATCAACCATCTAGTCGCGGAATTCGGCACTGCGGCCAATGGGGGCGTGCAGTTCTACAACCTCGACAACGAGCCGATGTTGTGGAGCAGCACCCACCGCGACGTACACCCCGCCGAGACCACCGCCGTCGAACTGCGCGACAAAACCTACGCCTACGCTGCCGCCCTCAAAGCCGCCGATCCCTCCGCGCAGACGCTCGGCCCGGTGACGTGGGGCTGGTGCGCGTACTTTTGCTCGGACGCCGGCAACTGTTGTTCCCCCAACGCCGCCTCCACCGATCCGGACCGGGGGCGCTTCACCGAGTGGTATTTGGAGCAGATGCAGGCGTATGAAACCGCGCATGGCGTGCGCCTGCTGGATTACCTGGACGTGCATTACTACCCGGCGGCCAGCGGCGTGGCGCTGTCGGAGGCGGGCGACGCCGCTACCCAGGCGCGGCGCCTGCGTTCGACCCGCTCGTTGTGGGATCCCACCTATCACGACGAAAGCTGGATTGAGGATACCACCGACGAACCGCTCCAGATGATCCGCCGCATGAAGCAGTGGGTGGCCGAAAATTACCCCGGCACCCAGACGGCCATCACCGAATACAACTGGGGCGCGCCGGAACACATCAACGGCGCGCTGGCGCAGGCGGACGTCCTGGGACTCTTTGGCCGCGAGGGGCTGGACTTGGCGACGCTGTGGGGGCCGCCCACTGCCGACCAGCCCGGCGCGTATGCCTTCCGCATGTATCGCAACTACGACGGCAACGGCGCCCAATTTGGCGACGTCAGCGTCCAGGCGGCCAGCGCGGATCAGGAGAAGCTGGCGATCTACGCCGCTCAGCGCAGTTCCGACAGCGCGTTGACGCTGATGGTCATCAACAAAACCGCCCAACCGCTCGTCAGCACCCTGACCATCACCGGCTTTCACCCGGTCCTCGCCGTCGCAACCTACCGTTACAGTGCAGACAATCTGAGCGCGATTGTGCAATACCCGAACCAGACGCTGCTGCTCGGCGACTTCATTCGCTCTTACCCGGCCAACTCCATCACCCTGTTCGTCGTCACCCCCGGCGTGCCGGTAGAATGGAGTTCCTTCGTCTACCTGCCCCTCGTCATGCGGACGCAATAACCCCTGATTTCAGGCGCGTTTTTCGCGGGTGGGCTGTGCCCGCCCGCGAAAAACACTTCGTAAAATTTCACCACACCTCCCCAACCTCTTCATCAATTCTTCACAATCCTTTGGCATAGTAGAAGCGTAACCGGGGAAAACTCCCCCAACAATTCTAATCCAATGGAGGTGTAGAATGAGTGACAAGAAGTGGTTGGTGGTGGGCGGCCTGGCCGTCATTTTCTTTCTGTGCGTGGGGATGACCTTCATCCCACTGGCATTGGGGATGGGACGCCAGGTGATGTATTACCCGCAAATGGTCCCGAATGGCGAGGCGCCGGCGCAATCCTACCCGATGATGCCGATGATGGGTCGCCATTTCGGCGGGCACGGACTCTTGCTGATGCTGCCAATGCTGGCGTGCGTCGCCTTCCCGTTGGGCCTGCTGGCGCTGGGCGGCGTGTTTATCGCGCGGCGTCACCGTTGGGCTGCGCTGCACGGCGAGGAGGCGCGGGAGCACTGGCGTCATCACCATCATCACTGGTGTCACTGCTGCGACCCGGCGCCCCACCCCGCCGCCGAAACTGAGTCCGCCGTAGAAGACAAACCGGAAGGATAAAGGCTCAGTAGATGAAAATTTGGGCTGGTAGTAACGACTTTAGTCGTCAAAAGAACCACTGAAGTGGTTACTACGCATAGATTTTTCATCTACTGAGGCTGATCAGAACGAAGGAGCTTGCGGTTACAGGCAACGCCTTTAGCCGCAAGCCCCTTCGGATGCAGCTAAAGCCGCGCTTTAAGAGGTGATTTTTCATAGCCGCGCTACCGCGCGGCCACGAGGAATCACGCTCTTTACCGGTTTAAAATCCTGTCTATCCTGTCCATCTATGTTGAAACCCCTGTTCTTTTAGCCTGACTGTGATACAACTACCGTATGAACGAAACCATCCTGGTCGTAGATGACGAACCTCAAATCGTGAAGCAGGCCCGCGACTATTTGGCGCAGGGCGGCTTTCGTGTGGTGAGCGCGGGCGATGGGACGACCGCCCTGGCCCAGGCGCGCGCGGAGCGTCCCGACCTGATCGTCCTCGACCTCAACCTGCCGGGGATGGACGGCCTGGACGTCTGCCGCGCCTTGCGCCGCGAGTCGGCGGTGCCGATCATCATGCTCACCGCGCGCGTGGACGAAACCGACCGCCTGATCGGGCTGGAATTGGGTGCGGACGACTACATCCCCAAGCCCTTCTCGCCGCGCGAGCTGGTGGCGCGGGTGCGCGCCGTGCTGCGGCGGGCGCAGGGCGGCGTGCAGACCTCCGGCCTGCTGCGCGTGGGCGACCTGGAAATCAACCTCAACGGGCACAGCGTAGCACGCGCCGGAGCGCCGCTGCATCTCACCTACACCGAATTCAACCTGCTGGCGACGCTGGCGCAGTATCCGGGGCAGACCTTCAGCCGCGCGCAATTGCTGGATCGGCTGCACGGGCTGAGCGTGGACACCGGCTTCGACCGCAGCGTGGACGCCCACATCAAAAACTTGCGCCGCAAGCTCGAACCAGACCCGGCAGATCCCCTCTATGTGCTGACGGTGTACGGCGTGGGGTACAAATTCAATGACGAACTGTGAACCCCCTTGTCAGCCACCCGCTGACTATGATCCGCGCTCACAGATGCGTGAGTTTTTGCGGGCGCGCAGGCATAGCGGACACTTGCGCCGCTACCTGCACACCCTCG
This sequence comes from Anaerolineae bacterium, assembly GCA_034429475.1. Taxonomy (GTDB): domain Bacteria; phylum Chloroflexota; class Anaerolineae; order B4-G1; family SLSP01; genus JAKQHY01. The sequence goes on along the minus strand of DAOUGD010000337.1, from coordinate 1,910 downwards.
ACCCGCAGATCGGCGCGCGGCGCAAACACCGGTTCCTGTTGGTGCGTTTCCTCTTTCTGATGGGCTTTCTGGCTATCTTTCTGTGCATGGCGCTGGCCTTCCTGTTGGTAGCGCTGCGGCACGCGCCTGAAGTGCTGCCGCTCCCCACCCCGCCCCTCGCACTCCGCGAATATCGCTTCCTGTTGTTCCCACTCCTCACCCTCATCGTGGGCGGCGGACTTGCCATTCGGGCGTTTCAGCACTTCACCGCGCCGCTCGCCGAAGTAATGACGGCGGCGGACGCGGTCGCCGACGGGGATTTCAAGGTGCGGGTGCGGGAGCGCGGGTCGCCGGAATTTGCGCGGCTGGCCGCCTCCTTCAACCGCATGACGGAAGCCTTGCAGCGCGCCGACCAGCAGCGGCGCAACCTCACGGCGGACGTGGCGCACGAGCTGCGCACCCCGCTGCAAATCATCCAGGGGAACCTGGAAGGCGTGCTCGACGGCGTGTACGCGCCGACGCCGGAGCACCTCACCGCCACGCGGGACGAGACGCGCCTGCTCGCGCACCTGGTGGAGGACTTGCGCACGCTCTCGCTCGCCGAGGCCGGGCAACTGCCGCTGCACCTGGCCCCGGTGGACGTGTGCGACGTACTGGCGGACGCCGCCACCAGCTTCAGCGGGCCGGCGGAAGCGGCGGGCATCACGTTAGAAACGCTCTGCGATCCCGCCGCCCTCATCGTCCAGGCAGACGTGGCGCGGCTCAACCAAATCCTGGGGAACCTGCTGTCCAACGCCCTGCGCTACACCTCCGCCGGCGGATGCATCACCCTGCGCGCCGCGCGTGAGGCCGAAGGCGTCCGCCTCGAGGTGCAGGACACCGGCAGCGGCATCCCGCCGGACGACCTGCCCTACATCTTCGACCGCTTCTGGCGCGGCGACCGTTCCCGCGCCCACACGCCGGGCGTCGGCAGCGGCCTGGGGCTGGCGATTGCGCGGCAACTCGTCCACGCCCACGGTGGGCGCATCACCGTCCAGAGCGCGGTTGGGCAGGGAACCACTTTTCAAATTTTCCTTATGTAGCTCACCACACCCCCGGCACAAACCGATACCGCACTTTCTCCGCATACTCTCGATAGCCCTCCAGTTCAGCCAACAGGACTTTCTCCTCGTTGAGCGTGCGGTAGACCAGCAGGCCGATCCAGATCAGCAGCGGCGGGATGGACGGCCACGAGCCGAAGACCAGGCCGCCGGTCAGGCCGAGCAGCATCCCGCCCGCGTAGTTAGGATGGCGGACGTAGGTATACGGGCCGGTCGTCGCCACCACTTGTCCGCGCTCCCCCTGGATGCGGATGCGCGCTGAGAGGTACTCGTTGTGGCGCAGCGCCCAGACGGGCAGCGCCATCCCCGCCAGCATCCCCACCACGCCCAACGCCTGCAACCAGACCGGAAAGCCCACGCTCCAGTGGAAGCGTCCCAAATCCAGTGAGACGATGACGATGTGCGCGATCCACGTTACGGCTGCGCCGATGTTGTAGACCGGCTCCCGTTTTGCGCCAGGCCCAGGCTTGAGCCGCTCGCTCGCCACCGATTCGGACATCGCCCACACGCTGGCGGCGGTGAAGAGCACGCGAAGCCCCAGATACAGCCAGACTGACGGCAGGTTCGCCGTCCCTGCCATGAGAAACATCACCGCGCCCATCAGCGCCAGAAAGGCGAGCGCTCCGAAAAATGTCTTAAGTCGCATCATGGTTACTCCCTCCTAAAAAGACCTCAACGGATTCAACGGATTCAACGGAAGGTTAGGCGTTTCCAGAGAAATAATCATCCCACCACCGCTGTTGGGAGGGGGGTGATTTTCACGAACCATTTGCCTAAGTCTGGCAAACGTTCCAAGCGTTTTTCTAGCTCCGTCATGGCTTTCTTCGTCAA
>DAOUGD010000336.1:0-10020 GCA_034429475.1 Anaerolineae bacterium | reverse complement strand
CGCCGCGCGCGCCAGGGTTTTATCATTATCCTGTCGCGCGGCATTCCTGCTTAAATTTGACGGCTAAAGCCGTTTTCTGGGGGCGTTTTGCGTTGGCGGGCTACGGCCCGCCAATGCAAAACATCCCCTTTTCCAGCGGCTTTAGCCGCAAAACCCTTCCTATGGACACGACCAGACGAGAATGATAAACCCCTGCGCGCGCACCAAAACCACTACTTTTTTCGGGTTACAATGGTAAGGTAGCAACTTGCGTTATGGTAAAGAAATTATTGTGGGTTGATGGATAGGACACGGACAAACACCGACAAGCCTGGATTTTTTCCCCAAACCCTTTCCGTGTTCTTCCGCGTTCTTCCGTGTCCCATTTTTTCGGACGCAGATGAACGCAGAGTCACGCAGATTTTAAAAAATCCGCGTTCATCCGCGTTCATCTGCGTACAATCCACTACCCCAACGTCAATCGCACGGTCTTGATTTCAAACGCGCGGAAGTCCAGGGCGATCTGGCCGTCCATCACGGATAAATCGCCCTGCGGCGTTTCCAGCATATCGGTGAGGCAGGCCGCCTTGACGGGCAGTGCCGTGGTGAACGCGGCCCGCGTCGCCATGCGCTTGGACTCGTACAGGCGCACGATCACGTCCGCCGAGCCGTCCTCGGCGGGCTTGACCGTCTCGATGACGACGTTGGGCGCGTCCACGGTGAACAGGGACGCCGCGCCGCCGTCGCCGGGCGCGACCTGCGCCGGCACGTTGAGGTCGTATCCCTCGCGCACCACGGCGCTGTCCGCGAAACTGCCGTTCCAGGCGTAGCAGGCGTAGGTAAACGTCTGGACGCCCTGGTCGGCGGTCATATCCGGCGCCAGCGCGGACTTGAGCAGCGTCAGGCCGATAGTATTGCCCAGCACGTTGACGCCGTACTTGCAGTCGTTGAGCACTGCGAAACCGCGATTCTCCTCCGCCAGCGCGCTCCACTTGTGGTTGCTCACCTCGAAGCGGTCGGCGTCGAAGGGGCGCGAGCGGTGGTTAGGGCGGCGGATGTGGCCGAACTGGATTTCGTGGAGGCCCTCGTTGGCGTGGAGGTCCACCGGGAAAGCCACCTTGAGCAGCTTGTGGCGCTCGCGCCAGTCCACCGTCGTCTGGAAGTCCACGCGCCGGCTGCCGCGCCGCATAACGATGTCCTGCGTCAGCGTGGAATCGTGCAGCTTGCGCGTCACCCGCAGGATGGCGACCAGCGGCCCGGCGGTCACGACCTCAATCGTCGCCGGTTCGTCCAGCGCCACCGGCAACTGCTCATACATGCTGTCAACGTCCCAGGCGTCAAACCAGGTCGGCGTGTCCTTGTACATCTTGAAGCTGTTGCACGGCCCGGTCGCCAGCTCGCGCTGCGTCTCCTTGTCGAAGAGGCTGGTGATTTGGCCGAAGGCGTCAAACGTCAAACGTAAAACGTCATTCTCCAGATGCGTGGGGGTGGCGATCAGCGGAGCGGCGAGATCGGCGGGATCAGCGGGATCGGCGGATTGGAGGGTTGTCCAGCCGGAAGCAGGGACGACAACTTCGGCATAGAGCGCGTCGCCGACTTTCTGCGTGGGAAGCGGATTGCCTGCCGCGTCCTGCGCGCCCTTCCAACCGGCGGGCAGCGCGACCAGGGCGGCGCGTTCCCAGGAGAGGGAGTTGAAGACGGTCAAGACCTGACAGGTCTCAGAAGACCTGTCAGGTCTGCTGGTCAACATCCCCTGCGCCGCCGCCGCGACGCTCTCCGCTTCCTGAATGACCGCCGCGTGCAGCGCCTCCGCTTCCTCGTAGACGCGGTGGATGGACGAGCCGGGCAGGATGTCGTGGAATTGGTTGAGCAGGACGCCCTTCCATGCTTCGTCAAGCGTGGCCGCCGAGAAATCGAAGCCTTTTAGTGCGCGCGCCGCGACGCCCCAGAACTCGGCCTCGCGCAGCGCCAGCTCCGCCTTGCGGTTGCCCCGCTTCGTCCGCGCCTGCGAGGTGTACGTGCCGCGATGCGCCTGGAAGTACAGCTCGCCCACGTAGCGGACGTCCGGCCAGCCGCGCGCCTCCTGGTCTTTGAAATAGTCCAGCGGATGCGCGATCCGCACTTTGGGCAGCCCTTCGAGGTCGCGCGCGCGGCGCAGGAATTCCAGATGATTGCGGGTCGCGCCGCCGCCCCCATCCCCCCAACCAAAGGGCATCAGCCGCGTGGCGATGCCGTCCTTCTGCACGCGCTCCTTCCAACGGCCCATCACCGCCTTGGGATCGGTCTGCGAGCAGTAGTCGTTATGCAGGTGGACGAACACCTCGGAGCCGTCAATTCCTTCCCAAACGAACGTGTTGTGCGGGAACGGCTCGCCGCCGTTGTACGTCCAGAAAATCTTCTGCGTGGAGAAATATTTGACGCCGCAGCCGCGCAAAATCTGCGGGAGCGCGCCGGAATAGCCGAAGACGTCCGGCAGCCAGAGCAGCTCGCTCTCCACGCCGAACTCTTCTTTGTAGAAGCGCTTGCCGTGGATCATCTGGCGGATAAGCGCCTCGCCGCCGGCGATGTTGGTGTCCGGCTCCACCCAGGCCGCGCCGTCGGGGATGAAGTTCCCCTGCGCCGCCGCTTCTTTGATGCGCGCGTAGAGGTCGGGATAGCGCCGCTTGACCATCCGGTAAAGGTGCGGCTGGCTTTGCAGGAAGCGGTACTCCGGGTACTCCGCCATCAACGCGAGCTGCGTGGAGAAGGTGCGCCCGGACTTGCGCTCGGTCTCTTGCAGCGGCCAGAGCCAGGCCACGTCAATGTGCGCGTGCCCGAAGGCATACATCACCGGCGCGGTGGAGCCGTTGACGCACTCCAGCAGCGGCTTGAGGCGCGCGCGCCCCTCGCGGACGGTCGCCAGCATCGCCGCGCGCGGCAGCTCGAAGTCCACGATGCGGGTGAAATCGCGCAGCCCCTCGTCAATCTCGGCGACGCGCAGGCTGTCCGCGTCGAGCAGGCCGCGCAGTTGATACAGCGTCTCCACGTCCACCCACAGTTGATACACGTCCTCCGCCCACACGCCGAAGGTGCTGGCGCCTATAACGCGCTGCGTGGGGCGGGGTTCGGGGACAGTCTCGCGGTCGGGCGGTGTGGGGCCAGAGTGACATTCCATCGGGCCGTGGCCGCCGTAGCCCTCGACGAGCACCGCGTAAGCCGTACCGGGGACGCCGGACTGCGCCAGCGTCAATTCGGGGTGCGCCCAATCCACCGCGCCGGCCGCCGCCCCGTTGACGAACGCCAGGCTCTCCGCGCCCACGTCCAGCCGCAGCGCGATGCGCTGACCGGCGGCGTCCTCCGGCAACACCACGCGGCCCTTGAACCAGGCGTACTCCCATTTGGCGCCCCAGGCCGTGCCGGGCGGCATCGGTGCGAAGTCGCGCGCCAGCGCCTCGGCGGGCGTCAGTTGCTCCAACGTCACAAAGCCCTCCAGGGCCACCGGCCCCAGCGGGCGGTAGAAATGACGCGGCAGCTCCTCGCGCCAGCGATCAATCCGTCGTTGCCATTCGAGTGTTAAGGCCATACAAAAGTCTCCTTGTCTTGTAGTCTTGTCGTCTCGTAGTCGTTTGGGAACGCGCTTTGTGCATCCGACAACGTCCTTCCAACATTGTCGTCCGGTTCAAAGGAAAGACAAGCGAAAATCGTAAAACGTAAAACGTGAAGTCATAACGTTTGACGTTTGACGTTTGACGCCTGACGTTTCACGTCAATGGCAAATCTGCCTATAATAGCCCTCAAGGTTTTTCCCAACTCATTGAACGGAGGTCACACGATGTTTGAATTCACGATTTCAGGAGAAGAGGGCGGGACGCCCATTTTGGTGGAGTTTGCGCCGCAGGCCGGTGTGCGACAAGTCGGCATTGATCTGACCGATCCCCAGGCGCTGGCGGAAAAGTCCGCGCACGCGCTGAACGTCGCCATGGGCACGATTCGCGCGATGGCCGAGCGCGTCACGGCGACGATTGACGGCATTTCGGACAAGCCCACCGAAGTCAGCGTAGAGTTCGGCCTCAAGTTGGACGCGGAAGCCGGGGCCTACATTGCGAAAGCCGGCGCGGAGTCGAGCTTCGTCGTCACGCTGACTTGGAAGAAGTAGACAGTAGACGGTAGACGGTAGATGGTGCCGCACGGCGTAGTAGTGTCGCGCTGCTCCGTTCCGCGTCTGATCCATATAGACTTGTTCTCAAATAAGCTGTAAAGAGATATTGGACGCAGATAAACGCAGATGAACGCTGATTTTTTGAATAATCTGCGTGAATCTGCGTCCGAATTTCCTCCCGCGTTATGCGAAACAACTCTATTGTTAAAAAGCCTCGTTCACGGGGCGTGATGGGGTAGCCGACTTTTTATACCAGGAGATTTATGACGACTCAAGTTTATCCCCTCAAGTTCAATGCGAATAAAACCCAGGTCTTTTGCGAACTGCGCGGCGACTATCGCGCCGCTACGCCGGAAGAAACCGTGCGCCAGCAATATATTCATCTCCTGCACCATTATTACGGCTATGCCTTTGAGCAGATGGATCAGGAGCGCAAGACGCAGCATGGTCGCCGTTCTCCGCGCGCGGATATTGTGATCTGGCAAAGCGCGGCAGATAAGCAGGCCAACAAAACGCCGGTGATGGTCGTCGAGTGCAAAAGCGACAATGTGACCATCATCGAAAGTGATTACTGGCAGGGCGAATCCTACGCCCGCGCGGTGGGCTGCGAATTGTTTGTGACCCACAATACCAAGCAGACGCGCTTCTTCAAGCTGACGCCGGGGGCGCCCGGCGAGTGGGTGGATATCGAGGACATTCCCCACGCCGAAGACTGGGACGACGCCAAAAAGATCGCCGCCATCAAACAGGCGACGCGGGCTTTCAACCGTGAGGAGTTCCGGCGGTTACTCTTTGATTGCCACAACATCCTGCGCGACGTTCACAAGATGGAGCCCGGCCGCGCCTTTGACGAAATCTCCAAAATTCTGTTCATCAAGATGTACATTGAACGCACGGGCAATTGGGGCAAATTCACTACCGAATATATTGACAAACGGGCCACGACACGTCTGGATAACGACCCATCAGTCATGGAAGGACTGTTTGAGGCGACGCGCAAATATTACCATGTGGATGACCTCTTTGCCGCCAATGATCGCCTGGAGGCCTCCGAATCCACTTTTCGGCGCATCGTCAAACTCTTGGAACGCTTCAATCTCTCCACCACCTCCGACGACATCAAGGGCATCGCCTTTGAGAAATTCCTGGGACAAACCTTTCGGGGTGAATTGGGCCAGTTTTTTACGCCGCGCCCGATTGTGGATTTTGCGGTAGAGATGCTCGATCCGCAGGAAGGCGAGGTCATGTGCGATCCGGCCGCCGGGTCGGGCGGCTTTCTCATTCGCTTCTTCGAGTATGTGCGCGACAAGATTGAGTACGACATCCAGCGCCAGAAGGAGCAGCGCCGCGCTGCGATTGAAGGGCAAGGCTTGCCGGAGGAACAAGAATTGGTTGCCATCAACACCGCCTTTGCCGAACTGAACCGGCAATTAGAGGTACAAACGACGGGGACGCGCTTGTACGGCCTGGCGCACGATTGCATCTTTGGCACCGACGCCGAACCGCGCGCGGCCCGCACGTCCAAGATGAATATGATTATGCACGGCGATGGGCACGGTGGCATCCACTACCACGACGGGTTTGTGGACGTGAACGGCATCTTCCCCGGTCGGTTCGACATTGTGTTGACCAATCCCCCGTTTGGTGCGAACGTGGGCAAAGATCAAAAAGTGGGTTCGACCGAGGAAACGCGCGTCACCGCCAACGAGGATAAGATTGCCGAATACACAGCGCGCTTTGGCGCTCCCTACCGCCAGAGCCACACGCAGATGACATTGGCGGCCCAAAATCACACGCCCATCCTCAACCTGTACGAAATCGGCAAAGACCGGGACAATCGCCCCACCGAGATGCTCTTCATCGAACGGTGCCTGGATTTGCTCAAACCCGGCGGGCGGATGGGGATTGTGCTGCCGGAAGGCATCCTCAACAACCCTTCGTTGGATTGGTTGCGCCGCTGGACAGAGGGCAAAGCGCGCCTGCTGGCCGTGGTGAGTTTGCCGCAAGAGACCTTCGTCAGTTCCAAAGCCACTGTCAAGGCGTCGTTGCTCTTTTTGCAACGTTTTACAGCGCAAGATGAAAACGACTGGCAAGCCGCGTGGGATCAAGCGCACCAGGAGCTTGACCCCGGTTTCGACGCGCAGCGCGCGGAAGCTCATGCCGACTACGATCCGCGCATCGCCGCGTATGGCCGCGCCGACCTGCTGCCGGCGCTTGCCAGTCTGGCAGAACTAGGCGTTACCTATGACGGCGCGCGTTGGATTGAACCGGACGATCTGGACGCCGCCTCCCGCCAACGCGCGCGCCAGCTCAAGCGGCAGATCGCGCAGGCCATCACCCCCGCCGACCGGGAGCGACGCAAGGAACTCCTGAAAGAATTGACGAGCCGTCTCAAAGAGATGGACGCCGCGCAGGACGCCGCCGTGTGGACGCGCGTGCGCGAATTGTTCGATTACCCCGTCTTCTTTGCCGAACCGGAAGCCGTCGGCATCACCAGCACCGGAGCGGACGGGCCGAACGATTTGCCGGAAGTGGTCAACCAATATCGTCAGTTCGCCGCCTGGGTGGAGGCTGGCGCGCAGCCGGAGGCGACGCCAAATTTTCAGTAGCCCCCCGCTGCTTTGTTCGGTGGTGGGGGGCCTCTGCACGTTGGGATACGAAAACAGCCTATACGCCCGCGCCAAAGAGCCAGTGGCCGATGGTAGTTTTAGCGTCCGTTTTGACGCCGCGCTGTGAAGTCGTTACTCTGGGCGAAGATGGATTTGCAGAATGGACGCCCATTACGATCCACTTCGATGGCTCGATGGAACCGCGCAACCTGCGCGGCAAGGAAGACTTCAAAGGCCGATTGTTTGCCGTTTACCCTGGCGATCTCGTCTTTTCCAAAATAGACGCGCGTAATGGCGCTATTGGACTATTGCCCGCCGCCATTCCACGAGCAGTCGTGACGGCAGAGTACCCGGTTTACAATGTAGATGAAACACAGGTTGTGCCGGAGTATATGGCGTTGTTTTTGCAGACCGCAGATTTCAAACAGAGTGTGAACGATTGGGTGAGTGGCACCAGTGGCCGCAAGCGGGTTCAGCCGGAAGCCTTTATCAACCTGTTCATTCCTCTCCCCCCGCTGGAAACGCAACGCGCCATCGTCGCCCGCTGGCATGGGGCGCAGGTGGAGATTGCGGCGGCGAATGAACGCATAGAGCTATTGGAAACAGAAACTTTAGCCAATGTAAAGCACGCACTTGGCAGAAAACCTGCAACTCAGATTAAACGTCCAATGGTATTTACCTTGAACTTTAAAGACCTGGATCGCTGGGGTGTAGATATGTGTTGGAAAGCTATCAATCAAGCCTATGCTGCAAAGTATCCTACAGTACAAGTCTCTGATGTGTGTCAAATCAGTAGCGGCGGCACGCCATCAAGAAAAATCCCGCAGTATTTTGGTGGAGACATTCCCTGGGTTAAAACCACCGAGGTGCGCGACGCTGTGATTTATGAAACAAGTGAAACTTTGACACAACTTGGACTTGAAAATAGCAGCGCAAGAATTTATCTCAAAGGAAGTTTGCTTGTGGCAATGTATGGGCAAGGCGCAACGCGGGGCAGAACTGCTAAACTTGGTATAGATGCGGCTACAAACCAGGCTTGTGCGGTCTTGACCAACTTTAGTGAACAAATTGAGCCGGATTTCTTATGGTACTACTTGATGAGCGAGTACGATGATTTGCGCGCTTTGGCAAGCGGCAATAACCAACCTAATCTCAATGCGGAGATGATTGCTACGTATCCTCTTCCCCTTCCTCCCCTCGCCATCCAACGCGAAATCGTGGCCCAGGTCGAGGCCGCCCGCGCCGAAGTCGCCGGCCTGCGAGCGCAGGTCGCGCAACGCGCGCGGGAAAGCGCGGCGGAAGTCGAGGCGGCCATTTTGGGAAATGAGCGGCTTTGAGATTCAAGGCGACAAGGTGACAAGGTGACGGGGAGCAGGAAAGCGAAAGAGCTAGGGCTATTGCATTTGACCTGAGCCAGAGCCAGCCTACAAAAGTCTCGCTGGCGCCTGCTGAAACTTTTGTAGTCTCTGCCTTCAAATGCGATAGCCCTGGCGGAAGAGCAGAGACGGACTACGGACTACGGACTACGGACTACAGACTACGGACTACGGACTACGGACTACAGACTACGTTTGGCTTCTCCCCATCATCGGTTACAATGTATATCCCGTCAGGAGGTACTGAAAAATGACTATCAAATACATTTTCGTGACTGGCGGGGTAGTCAGTTCCCTCGGGAAGGGCATCACCGCGGCCTCATTGGGCCATCTCCTCAAAGCGCGCGGGCTGCGCGTCTCCATTCAGAAGCTCGATCCGTATCTCAACGTGGATCCCGGCACGATGGCCCCCTATCAGCACGGGGAAGTCTTTGTGACCGAGGACGGCGCGGAGACCGACCTGGATTTGGGGCACTATGAGCGCTTCATTGACGAGAACCTCGGCAAGCTCAACAACGTCACCACCGGGCAGGTCTACAGCGAAGTCATCGCGCGCGAGCGGCGCGGCGACTACCTCGGCGGCACGATCCAGGTGGTGCCGCACGTCACCAACGAGATCAAGCGGCGGATCGTCCGCGCGGCGCAACTGCTGCGCGCTGACGTCGCCATCGTCGAAATCGGCGGCACCGTCGGCGACATCGAGGGGCAGCCGTTCCTGGAAGCGATCCGCCAGATGCGCAAGGACGTGGGCCGCGAGAACGTGCTGTACGTCCACGTCACCCTGCTGCCCTACCTCAGCGCCAGCGGCGAGCTGAAGACGAAGCCCACGCAGCACAGCGTCCACGAACTGCGCGGCATGGGCATCCAGCCGGACATCATCGGCCTGCGCGCCGACTCCCCCATTACCGACGACCTGCGCGCCAAAGTCGCCCTGTTCTGCGACGTGGAGTCGGAGGCCGTCATCGCCCTCACCACCGCTGACAGCATCTACGAAGTCCCCCTGCGGCTGGAGGACGACGGCATCGGCGACCTGGTGGTGGAGCGGCTCAAGCTGGCGGACAAAATCCACGCTCCCGAACTGACCGAGTGGCGCAGCGCCATCGCCCGGCTCAAGTCCAACAAGCCTGTGGTGCGGATCGCGCTGGTGGGCAAGTACGTGGAACTCCACGACGCCTACATCAGCGTGCGGGAATCCCTGATCCACGCGGGATTGGCGCACAACCGGGAGGTCGAGATTGACTGGGTCCACAGCGAGGACCTGGAGCACGGCAAATCGCTGGAGCGCGTGCAGGGGGCGGACGGCATCGTTGTGCCGGGCGGCTTCGGCTATCGCGGCATCGAGGGGAAGATCGTCGCGGCGCGCATCGCCCGCGAGCAGCGCATCCCCTACCTGGGGCTGTGCCTGGGGATGCAGGTGATGTGCATCGAGTTGGCGCGCCACCTCCTGGGCAGCGACGAGCCGAACAGCGCGGAGTTCGATCCCAAGACCAAGCACCCCGTCATCGCGCTAATGCCCGATCAGAACAGCATCGTGGACATGGGCGGCACGATGCGGCTGGGGAGCTATCCCTGCGTGCTGCAACCGGGCAGCAAAGCGCAGGCCGCCTACCAGGCCGACGAAATCCAGGAGCGCCACCGGCACCGCTTCGAGTTCAACAACGCCTACCGCGACCTGTTCAGCAAGGCCGGCATGGTCTTCAGCGGCCTCTCGCCCGACGGCCGCCTGGTGGAGATCGCCGAACTCAAGGATCACCCCTGGATGGTGGCGACCCAATTCCACCCAGAATTCAAGTCGCGCCTGGATCGCCCGCACCCGTTGTTCAGCGGATTTATCGCGGCCGCGATTGCGCGCCATCCCCAATAGGGATCATTTATTAAAAAGGTGTTTTTCGATTTCGGGCGGTAGCCCGAAATCGAA